>JALYUN010000306.1 GCA_030853725.1 Pseudomonadota bacterium
GCCGCGGCCTGCGCTTCGAACACCGACGGCGACGGCAGCATCCCGCCGGGGAAGATGAACTGCTGAATAAAGTCCGTGCCTTTGCGGTAGCGCTCGAACAGTTCATCGGCGATGGTGATGGTCTGGATGCAGGCGCGCCCGCCCGGCTTCAACCGGCTCGACAGCGTGGTGAAGAAGCTGTCCCAGTAGGCGCGGCCCACGGCTTCGAACATCTCTATCGACACCACGGCGTCGAACGGCGCGTCGTCGATGTCGCGATAGTCCTGCAAGCGGAATTCACTCTGCGCAGCCAGCCCCACGCGCGCCAGCCTTTCCTGTGCGAACTGCAACTGCTCGGTCGACAGCGTGACACCCGTGACGTGAGCGCCGAACTCGTGCGCAGCAGTTTCGGCCAGCGCACCCCAGCCGCAGCCGATCTCCAGCAGGCGCTGCCCCGGCTGCACCTGGCATTCACGCACTGCGCGGCGCACCTTGGCGAGTTGCGCTTCGGCCGTGGGCTTGCCGAAGTCGCCTTCGAACAACGCGCTGGAATAGTTCATCGTCTCGTCCAGCCACAGCCGGTAGAAAGGGTTGCCGATGTCGTAATGCGCGTGGATGTTCTTGCGGCTGCCCTGGCGCGAATTGCGGTTCAGCAGGTGCTTGACGCGGTAGGCCAGCGAGCCCCACCAGGTGCCGTAGATTACCGCCTCCATCGCTTCACGGTTGGCGATGAAGAGCTTGAGCAACGCCGCCAGATCGGGGCTGGTCCAGCCGCCGGCGATGAAGGTTTCGGCAAAGCCGATGTCGCCGCTCTTGAGCACGGCCCGGCACAGGCTCCAGTCGACCAGGCGCATGGCGGCGCGGGGCGCTTCGGATTCCCCGGCTGCACCGGGTGCGGCGTCGGGCGCGGCGAAGTGGGCCTGCGAGCCGTCGGGCAATTGCAGGTCGAGGCTGCCCACCCGCAAGCCTGAAAGAATTCTGAAGACCGCACGCGCAGCCGCAGGCGCATTCTGTGGCAGCACGAAGCGCGAAGTGGTGGATCCGAGCAGGGAACTCATCAGTAACAACTCTCCACGGCGATCATCTGGAAACGAAAGTACCTGGCGGCGCTGGCTTGCGTACGAAGGGCACGCCCTTCCGCCACAACTTCAGCGCCTGCCAGTGAATGCGCCACATGACGCCGAGCGTCATCAGCGGCATGCCGAAGAAGGCGCGGCGCACCGCCTGCGCCGTCAGCGGTGCGAGCCGGCCCGAAACGCTGGTCTGCAGCAGCGCACCGTCGGCGTCGTGGTGGTCGACGCGGGCTACGGTGCGATCGTCGCCACCCGTGCCTGCGCGCATGAAGCGAAAGCGGTAGTCGCCTTGCACCTGGCAGAACGGCGACACATGGAACACCTTGGCTGCGCTCAGTTCACGCCCGAAGGCGACACCGCTGCCGCTCAGCAGGTAGCAATGGCGTTCACCGAAGGTGTTGTTGACCTCGACCACGACGGCGGACAGGCTGTCGTCGGCGCGATGGCAGTACCAGAAGCTGACGGGCTTGAAGACATAGCCGAGCACCCGTGGATAGGTGTGCAACCAGACTTCGCCGGTGGCGTCGTGGATGCCCTCACCCACCAGCAGTTGCTCTAGCCAGGCCAGCGCGTCGGGGCCACCGCTGCCGTGGTCGGCATCGTTGAAGCCGAGCAGGCCGAAGCGGTTGCGGCGCAGGGTGGGGTCGGGCTGGGCACGCAGCGCGCGCAACGGCAGCATCAGGAAATAGGTCGGGTAGGCGAAAGCATGGTCGCGCGGGCGCAACCGGTGGTGCCGGACGGTGCCCGTGCCGAGTAAGGCGCGTGGCAACGCCGCCCGATTGCGGAGCGCCTTCATGGTGATCATGCGGCAGCTTCCGCGCCGGCCGCCTGCCAGCGGTCGCCGATCTGCTGCACCACGTCGAGCGCCGACACCAAGCCGTCTTCGTGAAATCCGTAGCGGGTCCAGGCGCCGCAGAACCACACATGCGACTGGCCCTGGATGGCCGGCAGTTGGCGCTGCGCCTGGATCGCTGCTGCATCGAACACCGGGTGGCTGTAGTCGTAAGTGCCGAATACGGTGGCCGGATCGGGCGCATGCATCGGGTCGGGGTTCAGCGACACCATCACCGGCTGCTGCCAGGGCAGCGGCTGCAGCCGGTTGAGCCAGTAGTGCAGGCACACGGCGGCTTGTTCGCGGCCGGTGTCGGCGGCGCGGGCATAGTTCCAGGCGGCCCAGGCGCGCTTGCGACGCGGCAACACGCTGCTGTCGGTGTGCAGCACGGCGCGGTTCGGGTGGTAGCGGATGGCCGAGAGCACAGCGCGCTCGGCCACGCTGGCGTCGTCCAGCAGCGCCAGGCTCTGGTCGCTGTGGCAGGCCAGCACGACTTCGTCGAAGCGTTCACTGCTGTGGTCGGTGACCAGCATCACGCCGCCACGGCCGTCGCCTGGCGGCAGGCGGCGCAGGCTGCGCACCGGCGTGCGCAACCGGCTGTCGGCGATGCCGTCGATCATCACGTCGACATAGCGCCGGGCGCCGCCGCGCACGGTGTGCCATTGCGGCCGGTCGGTGATCTGGATCAGGCCGTGGTTGTGGCAGAAACGGATCAGCGTGGCGATCGGAAAGCGCAGCATCTGCTCGGTCGGGCACGACCAGATCGAGCCCACCATCGGCAACAGGTACCAAGCGCGGAAGTCGTCGTCGAAGCCGTGCTGATCCAGGAAGTCGCCGATCGGCTGCGCCAAGTCGGACTCAGCGCCCGCGGTGGCCAGCGCCGTAGCCTGTCGGTTGAAGCGGGTGATGGCCAGCAACATGCGCAGGAAGCGCGGGCGCACCAGGTTGCGCCGTTGTGCAAACACCGCGTTCAGGTCGCTGCCACTCCACTCCAGGCCGTCGGCCCGCGACTGCACCGAGAACGACATTTCCGAGCGGGCAGTCTCCACACCCAGTTGCTCGAACAACGCCACCAGCTTCGGGTAGGTGCGGTGGTTGAACACCAGGAAGCCGGTGTCCACCCCATGTGTCACGGCTTGCCCGCCAGGGCCCGGCAGGGTGAGGTCGACGGTGTGGGTGTGGCCGCCGAAGTAGTCGCCGGACTCGAACAGTGTGACCTTCGCGTGGCGCTGCAGCGCGTGGGCCGCGGCCAGACCGCTGATGCCCGAGCCGACGACGGCAATTCGCTTCATCGAGCGACAGCCCGGTAGCCGCGGGCCAGGGCAC
>JALYUN010000217.1 GCA_030853725.1 Pseudomonadota bacterium
CTACAGCTCCCTTTCGACGAACAGCCCGCACACGAGGCCGATGCCGGCTTTCCGCCCGAATGGGCCGCACAACTGGAAGTGTCCTGTTCATCATGAGCACACCAAACAAGACCGGCTGGGTCACCGCCGAGCAAATTCGCAGCTGTCTGGAAGCCGCACTTGCGCCAACGCACCTTCAAGTCGAAGACGACAGCCACCTGCATGCCGGTCACGCCGGCGCGCGTGAAGGCGGGCATTTCACGGTGCGCCTGACCAGCGCCCGCTTCGAAGGCTTGAGCCGGGTTGCGCGGCATCGCCTTGTGTATGATTCTCTGGGCTCTTTGGCTGAGCAGGGCGTGCATGCCCTGGCCATTGTGGCCACCGCGCCGCTGGCGCAACCGGGAGCCGCTGCTCCCTCTACTTCCCCCCACCTCAGAACTCACCCGCAATGAAGCCAAACACCTCTGCCGCGCGCGTCAAATTCTTGTTGCTGCCGCTCTGCGCGGTACTGCTGCTGCCGCTGTCGGCCCTGGCGCAGAACATTGCCATCGTCAACGGCAAACCGGTGCCGAAGGCACGGCTCGACGTGCTGGTGCAGCAAGCCGAACGGGCCGGCCAGAAGGTCACGCCCGAGCAGATGGGCCAGGCGCGCGACCAGGTCGTGCTGCGCGAAATCTTTGTCCAAGAGGCGCAGAGCAAGGGACTGGCCGGCAGCGCCGACTTCAAGAGCCAGATGGAGCTGGCGCGCCAAAGCTTGCTGATCCGCGAGCTGTTCGAGGACTACCGCAAGGCCCACCCCGTGTCGGACGCCGACGCCAAGGCCGAGTACGACAAGTTCAAGGCGCAAGCCACCGGGGTCGAATACCACGCCCGCCACATCCTGGTCGACAAGGAAGACCAGGCCAAGGCGTTGATCGCGCAGTTGAAGGCCGGCGCCAAGTTCGAAGACCTGGCCAAGAAGAACTCGAAGGACACCGGCTCTGCCGAAAAGGGCGGCGACCTCGACTACGCCAAGGCCGATTCCTATGTGCCCGAGTTCAGCGCGGCGCTGCAGAAGCTGAAGAAGGGCGAAATGACCGACGTGCCGGTGAAGACCCAGTTCGGCTGGCACATCATCAAACTGGAAGACACGCGCGACGCGCCGTTCCCCGCCTTCGACGACGTCAAAGCGCAGATCAAGCAGCGCATCGAACAAGTGCGGCTCCAGGACTACCAGGAAAGTCTGCGCAACAAGGCCAAGACCGACTACACGTTCAGCGCGAAATAGGGCCACCAAGCTCTCTGTCGCTCGCTGCCCCCCGAGGGGGGTGTTCGCCTGCGGCCCGGCAAAGCCGGTTCCACGGCTCTACTTGGTCCTCCGGCTCGCTACGCTCGCGGCCGTTTGAGGATGTGCTCGCTTGCTGACCGGCAAAGCCGGTTCCGCGGCTCTGCTCGGCTGGTGCAGCGGTTTATATTTCTAACACTGTGGAGCCGGTGGTCTTGCGGGCTTCCAGGTCGCGGTGGGCCTGGGCTACGTCTTTCAGTGCATAGCGCTGGTCGATGCGAATCTTGATAGCGCCGGAGCCGACCATCTCGAATAGTTCGTCGGCCATCGCTTGTGTCGCTTCGCGCGTGGCGATGTGGTTGAAGAGGGTCTGGCGCGTCACGTAGAGCGAGCCTTTGGCGCCTAGCGTGGCCAGCGCGAACGGTGGCACCGGGCCTGATGCGTTGCCGAAGCTGACCATCAAACCGAACGGACGCAGGCACGACAGGCTCTGCTCGAAGGTGTCCTTGCCGATCGAGTCGTAGACCACCTTCACGCCGCGGCCTTCGGTGATCTCCTTGACCCGCGCGGCAAAGTCTTCGCTCTTGTAGTCGATGACATGCGCCGCGCCGTGTTCCTGCGCCAGCTTGCATTTTTCCGGGCCACCGGCGGTGCCGATCAACTGCAGGCCGAGCGCCTTGGCCCACTGGCAGGCGATCAGACCGACACCACCGGCGGCCGCGTGAAACAGCACGAAGTCGCCCGCTTCCAGACCCTCCGCCGGCTTCGTGCGGCGCAGCAGATACTGCGCCGTCATGCCCTTCAACATCATCCCGGCGGCGGTTTCGAAGTCGATCGCGTCCGGCAGCTGCACCACCTGTTTGGCCGGCATCACGCGCTGTTCGCTGTAGCTGCCGGGCGGATTGCTGGCATAGGCGGCGCGTTCGCCGAGCGCCAGGTGGGTGACGCCCTCGCCCACGGCTTCGATGATGCCGGCGCCCTCCATGCCCAGCGTCAGCGGCAACGGGTTTGGGTACAGGCCCGTGCGCTGGTACACGTCGATGAAGTTCAACCCGCTTGCATGGTGGCGAATGCGAATCTCGCCCGGCCCCGGTTCGCCGACCTCGACGTCGACGAGCTTCATCTGTTCGGGACCGCCGAAGGCGGTGATCTGGACGGCTTGCGACATGGGGCGCTCCTTTTGCAAAGCAGGATGGACAGATCGCCCCGAGGTTACGCGATGCGCTGGCGGACACGCCGGGAGGTCGCCGCACAAACGCGGCACAGATGCCGTGCAGACGCCGCTGCCGCCGTGGCACCATCAACCTGATCATGAAACGACTGCTGCAAGCCCCCAACCTCGCGCTAGCCACCTTGTGGGCCGACCAACTGCAGAGTGCCGGTATCGACACCAGCGTGCAGCGCGCCTACGCCAGCGGCATCGCGGGTGAAATCCCGCTCGACCAGGCACTGCCCGAGGTCTGGGTCGTCGACGAAACCGAACACGCGCGTGCTACCGAGCTGTTGCACGCGCTGCGCCACCAGCCGCACCGGCGGTGGCTGTGTCGCAACTGCGGCGAACTGGTCGAGGGCCCCTTCGAGCAGTGCTGGAATTGCGGCGCCTTGCTAGACACCGCGGTTTGAAGCGTCGATGGCGCTGACTGCGCGCCTGGCGCTGCTGATGACGGTGCCGCCGTTGCTGTGGGCGGGCAACGCGGTGGTCGGCCGGATGATGGCAGGCCAAGTGCCACCACTGACGCTGAACCTGCTGCGCTGGGTGCTGGCGGCGCTGCTGTTGTTGCCGCTGGGCTGGCGGGCGTTGCGACCGTTTTCGCGCATCTGGCGCCGCTGGCCTTATCTGCTGCTGATCGGCTTTTTGGGCGTGGGTTCCTACAACGCGCTGCAGTACCTGGCGTTGGTGACGTCGACGCCGCTGAACATCACGCTGGTGGCGTCCAGCATGCCGGTGTGGATGCTGGCGATTGGCGCCCTCTTCTACGGCGAGCCGATCAGCACACGCCAGTGGGTCGGTGCGGCGCTGGGATTGGCCGGCGTGGCGTTGGTGCTGAGCCATGGCCAGATCGACACGCTGCTGGAAGTGCGCCTGGTGGCGGGCGATGTCTACATCCTGCTGGCGACCATCGGCTTTTCTTTTTACAGCTGGCTGCTGGCACGGCCACCCGCCCACATGCGCGGTGACCGGCGTCCACGCGCCGACGAAGGCTGGGACTGGGCCGGAATCTTGCTGGTGCAGGCGCTGTTCGGGCTGGTGGCCGCCGGTGGCTTCAGCGCGGGTGAACAACTGCTGGGCGCTCCCCCGATCCACTGGAGCCTGGGCGTGTTCGCAGCGCTGGCTTATGTCTCGCTCGGCGCGTCGGTCGTTGCCTACCGCTGCTGGGGCCTGGGGGTGGCCGAAGGCGGGCCAGCGCTGGCGGCAATCTTCAACAACCTCACGCCGCTGTTCGCCGCGTTGCTGTCAGCGTCGCTGCTGGGCGAATTGCCACATCTGTATCACGTGATCGCCTTCGGACTGATCGTCGCCAGCATCGCAGTCTCAATGCGGCGCAGGGCTTGAAGACGGCCGGGTGTCCGCAGCCCCGCTGGGCGGTGTCACGTCATTGCAATGTGATCCCGGCGCGCTTGACTATCTCGGCCATCGCCGCCGAATCCTTTGCCAGCAAGTCCGTGAATTCCTTCGGTGTCGAATGCAGCACCTCGAAACCCAGGTCTTCCAGCGGCTTCTTGAAGCTGGGCGACTTCAGCACCTCTACCGCCGCGGCGTTGAGCTTCTGCACCGCCGCCTGCGGCGTGCCCTTGCGCACCAGGATGCCGTTCCAGACCACCGAGGTGGCGTTCGGCACCCCGGCTTCGGCCATCGTCGGCACGTTCGGAATCGCCGCCCAGCGTTTGGTGTCGGCCACCGCCAGCACGCGGATGCGGCCCGACTGAAGCTGCGGCACCACGGCCGGCAGATTGTTGAACATCATCGGGATCTGGCCACCCAGCACGTCGTTCAAGGCTGGCGCACCGCCCTTGTACGGCACATGCACCAGACTGATACCGCTGCGCAACTGGAACAGCTCGCCAGCCATGTGCATCGTGTTGCCGTTGCCCGCAGAGCCGAAGGCGATCGTCTTCGGTGCAGCCTTGGCAGCCGCGATCACATCGGCGACGGTCTTGTACGGCGTCGCCGCGCCGACCAGCAGCACGTTGGGCATCTGGTGGGTCAAGGTGACGGGCTGCAGGTCGGTGATCGGGTCGTATCCCATCGAGGCATACAGGTGCGGGTTGATCGCCAGCGTGCTGGTGGAACCTAGCAGGAAGGTGTAGCCGTCAGCCGGACGCTGCTTGGCTACATAGGCCGAACCGATGTTGCCGTTGGCTCCCGCCTTGTTCTCGACCACGACCGGCTGTCCCAGCTTCAGCGCCAGGGCTTGCGCGAAGGAGCGCGCGAACAGGTCGGCGGCACCACCCGGCGGGTACGGCACCACGAAGGTCAGCGGCTTGTCGGGATAGCTGTCAGCCGTTTGCGCAACCGCGCCGCCACTCAGACCCGAAAGGGTCAACGCAAACGCAAACGCAAACGTCATTGCGGACGCGGACAGCGTGTGGAGTCGGTTCATGGATGATTTATTCAAGTCGAATTCAGAACGTTCCCGGGAAAGCTCCACCGTCCAGCAGCAGGTTCTGCCCGGTGATGTAGCCGGCATGCACGCTGCAGATAAAAGCGCAGAGCTTGCCGAATTCCTCGGCGTTACCGAAGCGCTGGCTCGGGTTCATGAGCCGGCGCTGTTCTGCGACGGCTTCCGTGGTCTTGCCGCTTTTCTGTGCCGCGCCCGCCATGTTGCTGCGCAACCGGTCGGTGTCGAACGGGCCCGGCAGCAGGCCGTTCAGCGTGACGTTGCGCGAAGCCACGCGACTCTGCCGTGCCACTCCGGCGACGAAGCCGGTCAAGCCGGAGCGGGCACCGTTGGACAAACCCAGGATATCGATCGGCGCCTTCACCGCGGCCGATGTGATGTTGACGATGCGCCCGAAGCCGCGATCGCACATGCCGTCGATGGTGGCTTTGATGAGCTCGATCGGCGTCAGCATATTGGCGTCCAGCGCCTTGATCCAGTCGTCGCGATTCCAGTTGCGGAAGTCGCCAGGCGGCGGCCCGCCGGCGTTGTTGATGAGGATGTCGACCTGCGGGCACGCAGCCAGAGCCGCCTCGCGCCCCGCAGCCGTGGTGATGTCGCCCACCACCGTCACGACCTTCGCACCCGCGCCCAGCGCCGCCAGTTCGGCCGCCGTCGCCTCCAGTGCCGCCTGCCCGCGCGCGGTGATGACGACGTTCACGCCTTCTTGCGCCAACGCTTGCGCGCAACCTTTACCGAGCCCTTTGCTCGCGGCGCACACCAACGCCCATTTGCCTGCAATGCCGAGGTCCATGATCGATTTCCTTTTTCAACGGGCGCGGGCCAGGAGCCATACGCCGAACAACACCAGTGCGGTGCCGGCAATGATCCACGCATTCAACGGTTCGTCCAGCAGCCAGACCGCCATCAAGATCGTCGACAGCGGCCCGATCATGCCGGTCTGCGCCGTCATGGTGGCGCCGATGCGTTCCACCGCCATCATCACCATCACCACGGGCGCGAAGGTACACAGCGTGGCGTTGATGAGCGACAGTCCGATCACTTGGGGCGCCACCAGCGCGGCCGACAACGGCCGCAGCAGCAGGAACTGCAGAATGCAGAAGACGCAGGCGACTGCAGTGGCCCAGCCGGTCAAACGCAGCGCCCCGAGCCGTTTGACTTCGTTGCCTGACAGCGCCAGATAGACCGAATAGCTGATAGCACTGGCCAGCACCAGCGCCGCACCGAGCGCGCCTTCACTACCGGCCAGCGTGAACTCGTGGCCGAACACCAGTAGCGCGCCTGCATAGCTGAAGGCCAGCGCCACAAACTGGTGCGGCCTTACTTTCTGCTTGAAGAAGACCAGGCCCAGCAGCAACACCAGCGTCGGATTCAGGTACAGGATCAGCCGTTCCAGGCTGGCGCTGATGTACTGCAGCCCCGCGAAGTCCAGAAAGCTCGCCAGGTAGTAGCCGCTGAAGCCGAGTCCCACCACCACTGCCAGATCGCGACGTGTCAACGCTGGCTTGCCGCGCCCGGCCCACCACGCCAGCACCACGAACAGCGGCAGCGCGAACAGCATGCGGTACATGATGAGCGTGACCGCATCGACGCCGTAACGGTAGGCCAGCTTGACGACGATCGCCTTGCCGGCGAAGGCGATCGAGCCAGCCGCGGCCAGCGCGAGGCCGCTGCGGAGTGAGGGCGACGCAGTTCCCGGCGCGGCCGAAGACCGAGAGGAAGACGAACTCAGAACCCGACTGCCTGCCCGTCGCGCCGCGGGTCGCTGGCAGCGGCATAGCCTTCCACCGCCGGGTCGCCCAGGCGCCAGATGAACTGACCGGCGCCGTAGTCCTGATAGCTGTCCGAGAAGGTTTCGATGCGGTGGCCCAGGTCGCGCAGGCCCTGCGCGGTTTCGGCGTCGAAGCCGTTTTCCAGATTCACGAGTCCGCCGAAGTAACGCCAGCGCGGTGCATCGCATGCGGCCTGCGGCTGCTGGCGGTAGTCGAGCATGCGCACCAGCGTTTGCATGTGCGCCTGTGGCTGCATGTCGCCACCCATGATGCCGTAGCTCATCACCGGCTCGACGCCGCCGTCTGCCGCGGGCCGCGTTAGGAATGCCGGAATGATGGTGTGGAACGGGCGCTTGCCGGCGCCCGCGCAATTGGCGCTGGCCGGGTCCAGGTTGAAGCCGTGACCGCGGTTTTGCAGGCTCAGTCCATAACCCGGTACGACGATGCCGGAGCCGAAGCCCATGTAGTTGCTCTGGATGAAGCTGACCATCATGCCGCTCTCGTCAGCCGCAGTGAGGTAGATCGTGCCGCCCTTCTTGCCATGCCCCTCCCCGAAATCCTGGGCCCGCTTCGGGTCGATCAGTTTGGCGCGGCGCTTCAAGTAGGCGTCGTCCAGCATCTCTGAAGTCTTCAGCCGCATGGTGCGCGGCTCCGAAACGTGTTCGTAGACATCGGCAAAGGCCAGCTTCATGGCTTCGATCTGCAAGTGCTGCGAAGCCGTGCCGTCTACCGGCAGCGCGGCCATGTCGAACTGTTCCAGGATGCCGAGCGCGATCAGCGCTGCGATGCCCTGCCCGTTGGGCGGAATCTCGTGCAACGTATGGCCGCGGTAGTCGCGCTCGATCGTGCCGCACCACTCGGGCTTGAAGTTCGCGAAGTCGGCTTCGGTCATCACGCCGCCATTGGCCTTGGCGTGCTTCGCGGCGGCGGCCGCGATCTCGCCGCGGTAGAAAGCTTCGCCCTTGGTCTCGGCGATCAAACGCAGGCTGCGCGCAGCTGCGCCGAACACGAATCGCTCGGAAACATGGGGCGCGCGGCCGTGCGGCAGGAAAGCATCCGCAAAGCCGGGCTGCTCGGTGACTTCGGGCAGTGCGGCTGCCGCAGCCCATTTCGACTGCACCACCACTGGCACCGCATAGCCGCGCTCGGCCACCTCGATGGCGGGCGCCAGCAGGTCGGCAAAGGGCAGCTTGCCGAAGCGTTCATGCAACGTGACCCAACCGGCCACCGCACCGGGCACCGTCACCGAGTCCCAGCCGCGCTTGGGCGGCGTGGTGGCTTCGGCGCCGTACTTGCGATGAAAGTATTCCGGCGACCAGGCTGCCGGGGCACAACCCGACGCGTTCAGGCCGTGCAACGCCTTGCCGTCCCACAGGATGCAGAAAGCATCGCTGCCCAGGCCGTTGCTGCAAGGCTCGACCAGCGTCATCACCGCCGCGGTGGCGATGGCTGCGTCGACGGCATTGCCGCCGCGCTGCAGCATCGACAACCCTGCCTGCGCCGCTAGGGGGTGCGAGGTCGATACGATGTTGCGGGCGAAAACGGGGGTACGTTGGCTGGCGTAGCCAGTGGACCAGTCGAAGTTGTTCATGGATGTGGGTGGCGGCTGCACGGCCGCGGCTGCGGTGGGAAATCGATGCTTGTGGTCGATTGTGCCGTGCGGTGTTTCGCTCTCGCCCATGTTCCTGCACGCGCCCGGAAGCGCTGGGGGAGGTCGACGGCTGGTGGCGGATGGCGCTTGTGGAATCGCGCTGGGCTTCTCTGTGCCAGCGGCGCCCTCGAAGATCAGTTCGACCGCTGCGCCGCGGTGTTGTCAACGACGCTGCGAACCTCGTTCAAAAAGTCGGCCAGCACCTCGTCGTCGACCGGCTTCTGAAAGGCGCGCGTGCGTTCGGCATTGTGCGCCAGCGGGCTCACATCGTAGCCCGACAGGTACGCCACCCACAGTTGCGGCTGCAACAACCGCAACCGGCGCGCCAGTTCGATACCGGTGATGCGGGGCAGGCTGACATCGGTCAGCAGCAGATCGAAGGGCTCGGCAGCGAACAGCGCTTCGGCCTCTTCAGCGGTGCCGACCGCGGTGTGCGAGTAGCCGTGTTCGCGCAGCAATTCGCACTGGATGTCGCGCAGATCGTCGTTGTCTTCGACATACAGAATTCGCATTTGTGATGACGATAGCAGCGCGCCAAGACCCTATACCGGTCGGGCCGACGCGGCCGGGCCTGAACGCGCCAACCCGAGCTTCAAGCCTGCAC
>JALYUN010000251.1 GCA_030853725.1 Pseudomonadota bacterium
GTACGACGCGCTGCAAGGCAGCGCCGGAACCCGGATCGTGCCGTGAACACGGCTTCGACCTGCGCCGATTCACATCGAACATTCCGAACTTGTCAGGAACGAGCATGAGCGTGGGGCTACTGGATTCATCCGAACTGTCGGTCATCGACGTCGGCGTCGACGGGTTCATCAAAAGCGTCACCGATGCCGGTGGCAAGGTCTTGTCGCTGCAGTGGCAGCCGCCCGGCGACGGCGACCCGGCGCTCGCCTGGGCGTTGGCGGCTTTGGCCGGCGATGCCGACGACCCGCAATGCGCCGGGTCCCGCATCGACCGCGCCAATGCCACGGCGGTAGAGCGCATCACCGGGGCGCAGCCGATGCTGGTGGACGTGGCCTTGCATGCGCGTGATGTGTGGCCCGACATCGGGCGCACCTTGCTGCACGCGGGGGCGCCGGTCGCATGGCCGCACATGTGCGGGCCGATGCAGGGCGCCATGATCGGCGCGCTGTTGTACGAAGGCTGGGCCGACACGCCCGAAGCCGCGCGCGCCATGCTCGCGGGCGGAGAGATTCCGTTCGCGCAGTGTCACGACTACGGCGCGGTCGGGCCGATGGCGGGTGTGATCTCGGCTTCGATGCCGGTGCTGGTGGTGCGCAATGAAGCCCATGGCAACACCGCCTATTCGAATCTGAGCGAAGGCATCGGCAAGGTGCTGCGCTTCGGTGCCAACGGACCCGAAGTGGTCGAGCGCTTGCGCTGGATCGAAAATGTCTTGGCCCCGACGTTGAAGGCAGGCGTGAAGGCAGCAGGCGCGATCAATCTGAAGATGATCCAGGCGCAGGCGCTGCTGATGGGCGACGAAGCGCACAGCCGCAACGCCGCCGGCACCTTGCTGCTGCTGGCCGCCATTGCCGCGCCCCTCGCGGGCAGCGGCGTGGCGCCGAAAGCGTTGCGCGAAACGCTGGCGTTCATCGCCGGCAACTCGCAGTTCTTCCTGAACTTCTCGATGGTGTCGTCGAAGGCGACGATGGACGCCGCGCACGGCATCGAAGATTGCAGCGTCGTCACCGCCATGGCGCGCAACGGCGTCACCACCGCGATCCGCGTCAGCGGGCTCGGGCGCGAGTGGTTCCAGGCGCCGTCGGACATGCCGGTGGGTCTGTACTTTCCCGGCTTCAGCGAAAGCGACAGCAACGCCGACCTCGGCGACAGCGCCATCTGCGAAACGGCCGGTTTCGGTGGCTTCTCGCTCGCCGCGTCGCCAGCGCTGGTGCAGTTGGTGGGCGGCACCGTGAGCCAGGCCGTGGCTTACTCTCGCGAAATGTTCGAGATCACCGTGGCCCGCAATGGCTCCTTGTCGCTGCCGAATCTGGATTTCACCGGGGCTCCCTGCGGCATCGACATTCGCAAAGTGGTGGACAACAACATCCGCCCGGTGATCACCACCGGCATTGCGCACAAGGAACCCGGCATCGGCCAGATCGGAGCCGGTATCGTGCGGGCGCCGATGGCCTGCTTCTCGCAGGCCGTGATGGCCTTGAGCCTGATCGCTGCGCGCTGATGCGCAGATCGGCGCTGAACCGTACTGGGAAATAACGCAACGATGTTGTCGCTGGCGATCGTCTCGGGGCTCTGCATGGGCGGCATGTATGGCCTGCTCGCGTTGGGCTTCCACATCACTTACGCGGTATCGAACACGGTCAACTTCGCGCAGGGCACATCGCTGATGCTGGGCGCGGTGTTGTGCTACGTGTTCTCGGCCACGCTGGGCTGGCCGATCGCATTGGCCGTTGTCGGCTCGTTGACGTTGTGCGCGCTGTGGGGCATGTTGATCGAGCGCGTGGCGGTCAGGCCCTTCGTGCGCGCCGGCTCCAATGCCTGGCTGATGTCGACCATCGCAGCCGGCATCATCCTGGAGCAAGTGGTGACCTTCACTTTCGGCAAAGAGCCGCGTTCGTTGGTGCTGCCGGTGTCGGGCCAGGCGTTTTCGCTGGGTGGGCTGGCGGTGTCACCGTTGCAGGTGGCGATTCTGGTGGTGGCCATCGGCGTCGCGTTCGCACTGCATGCCTTTGCCAGCCGCACCAAGTACGGCAAAGCCATGCTGGCGGTGGTGCAGCACCCGCAAGCTGCCAGTCTGATGGGCATCAACGTCACGCGCACCATCATGTATTGCTATGCGGCTTCGACGGTGCTGGCCGGCATTGCCGGCATCCTGATCGCGCCGCTGTTCTCGGTGTCTGCCGAGATGGGCACGCTGTTCGGCATCAAGGCTTTCGCCGTGGCCATTCTGGGCGGACTGGGCAGTGCGCGCGGCGTGGTGCTGGCGGGTTTCGTGTTCGGTGTGACCGAGGCGCTGATCACGTCGTCGCTGGGCTCGGCCTATACCAACATCCTCACCTTCCTGTTGGTGATCGTGGCGTTGGCCATCAAGCCGAACGGCTTGCTCGGCATGGCGGCGGTGAAAAAAGTATGAAGGCGCTGCGCGGCGCCGGCTTGCTGCCGTTGATCGGGCTGGTGCTGGCGGTATTTTTTTTATATGACTTTGCCAACGAGTAG
>JALYUN010000253.1 GCA_030853725.1 Pseudomonadota bacterium
AGTTGGAACGGCGCCAGCGAGTCGGTGCTCAATGCACCATGCAGGCGCTGCGCTTGCGGCACATCGGTCTGTAGCGCAGCGGCTTGCGGCGGCTCGTCACGCGAATCCCAGACGGTGACGTGCGCACCATGGCGAGCACACCAACGCGCCATCGCCAGCCCGCTGTCGCCCAGCCCGAGCACGAGGACTTGAAGTTGGTCGAGCCAGTTCATCGCAGCCACCGCCGGGCCGTCCCAAGGTGGTTGCGCGCCCCCCCGGGGGGCAGCGAACGAAGTGAGCGTGGGGGCTGTCATTACCGGAGTTTCAAGCTCGCCAATCCGACCAGGCACAACAGCATCGTGATGATCCAGAACCGCACCACCACTTGCGTTTCGGCCCAGCCCTTCTTCTCGAAATGGTGGTGCAGCGGCGCCATCAGGAAAATGCGGCGCCCGGTGCCGGTCGTGCGCTTGGTCCACTTGAACCAGCCTACCTGCAACATCACGCTGAGCGCCTCGGCAACGAAGATGCCGCCCATGATCCCGAGCACGATCTCTTGCCGCGTGATGACGGCGATGGTGCCGAGCGCGCCACCCAGCGACAGCGCTCCCACGTCGCCCATGAAGACCTGTGCCGGCTTGGTGTTGAACCAGAGAAACGCAAGGCCCGCACCGGCCATCGCCGAGCAGAACACCAGCAATTCGCCCGCGCCCGGTATGTGCGGCAGCAGCAAGTAGCGTGAGAACACCGCATTGCCAGTGACGTATGCGAAGACCCCCAATGCACTTCCGACCATGACGACCGGCATGATCGCCAACCCGTCGAGCCCGTCGGTGAAGTTGACCGCGTTGCTGGCGCCGACGATGACGAACCAACTCAGAAAAATGAAGCCGAAGACGCCCAGCGGATAGCTCACGGTCTTGAAGAACGGCACCAGCAGGTCGGCGCGCGGCGGCAGGTCGTTGCTGAAGCCACTGCCGACCCAGCGCATGAACAGCTCCAACACCCGCAGGTTGCTGGTTTCGGCCACGCTGAAAGCCAGGTACAGCGCGGCGATGATGCCGATCAGGCTTTGCCAGAAGAACTTCTCGCGCGAGCGCATGCCTTCCGGGTCTTTGTGGACGACCTTGCGCCAGTCGTCCATCCAGCCGATGGCGCCGTAGCCGAAGGTCACCAGCATCACGACCCAGACAAAGCGGTTGCTCCAGTCGAACCACAGCAGCGTGGAGACGCCGATGCCGATCAGCACCAGCACGCCGCCCATGGTCGGCGTGCCGCGCTTGTCCAGGTGTGTGGCCATGCCGTATTCGCGGATCGGCTGACCGACCTTCATCTGCGTCAGACGGCGAATCACCCACGGGCCGAACGCCAGGCCGATCAACAACGAGGTCATCGCCGCCAGCACCGAGCGGAACGTCAGGTACTGAAACACGCGCAGAAAGCCGAGGCTGTCGGGCCAGGTGGTGAGCAGCCACTGCGTCAGGCTAAGCAGCATGGGTGGCTCCGTTGTGCGCCGACGCGCGCAGGGTCTGCACCACGCGTTCCATCTGCATGAAGCGCGAGCCCTTGACCAACACCGACAAAGAGTCAGGCGCCTCGGCGCGCAGCGCACTCAAGAGTTCGGCCATGCTGCCGAAATGACGATCAGCCGCGGCATGCGCGGCCAGCGCGCCGACAGCCCAGAAATGATCGATGCCGGCCTTGCGCGCGGCAGCGCCCGCTTCGGCGTGAAAGCGCGGACCTTCGCTGCCGACTTCACCCATATCACCCAGCAGCAACCAGCGCGGGCCCGGCATCGACGACAGCACGGCAATGGCAGCCAGCACCGAGTCGGGGTTGGCGTTGTAGCTGTCGTCGATCAGCGTAGCGGCGTGGCCGTGCAGCTGCACGACGCTGGCCTGCGAGCGACCGGCCACCGGCTCGAAGGCCGCCAGACCGCTGGCGATGGCCGCCAGCGGTGCGCCTGCCGCCATCGCCGCGGCGCAAGCCGCCACGGCGTTGTGCAGGTTGTGGCGACCCGGCACCCGCAGCGTGGTGGTGACCGGACCCGAAGGCGTCCGCAGTTCCAGCGACCACCGTCCAGCCGCGTCGTTCCAGACCGCAGCATTGGCCGCTTCGAGACTGACATCGGCCGGACCTTCTAACGCGAAGCTGATGACTTCCCGACCAGCCGCGAGCCGTCGCCACAGCGGCGCATGGGCATCGTCGGCCGGCAGCACCGCCGTGCCATTGGCCGGCAACGCGCTGATGACGCTGCCGTTCTCGCGCGCCACCGCTTCCACGCTGTGCATGAATTCCAGATGCTCGCGCTGCGCGTTGTTGACCAGCGCCACTGTGGGCGCGGCCAATTGCGCCAGCAGTGCGATTTCGCCAGGGTGGTTCATGCCCAGTTCCAGCACCGCCGCGCAGTGCCACAGCGCGTCGTCCTGGCGCAGTCGCAGCAAAGTCAGCGGGACGCCGATGTGGTTGTTCAGGTTGCCGGCGGTGGCCAGCGTGCGCTGCGGATACCAGGCGCGGAAGATCGAAGCGATCATCTGCGTCACCGTGGTCTTGCCGTTGCTGCCGGTCACAGCCACCAACGGCAGCCGCATCTGCTTGCGCCAACCTTTGGCCAGCGCCTGCAAGGCTTCCAGTGTGTCGGGCACGACCAACCCGGGCAACGCCGCGCCTTGATCCAGGCCGCGCTCGACCAGCACGGCGGCAGCACCGGCGGCATGCGCCTGCGGCAGATGGTCGTGGCCGTCGAAGCGTTCGCCGCGCAAGGCCACGAACAGATCACCCGGCTGCAGGCTGCGGGTGTCGGTGTGCACGCGGTCGAACGCCGTAGCCGGGTCGCCCACCAGCCGTGCGGCGATCTGCGGCGCCAGCAGCGCGTGAACCTGGCCCAGCGTCATCAGCGTCATGACCGCGCACCCCGCAGCGCCAGCGCCGACTCGGCTTCGGTGATGTCGGAGAACGGGCGCTCGATGCCGGCGATTTCCTGGGTGGTTTCGTGGCCTTTGCCGGCCAGCAGCAGCACGTCGCCCGAGCGTGCATCGCGGATCGCGCCGCGGATCGCGGTCTGCCGGTCTTCGATCACATCGACTTCGTCGTGCCCGGTCACACCCACCAGGATCTGCGCCAGGATCGATGCCGGGACTTCGTCGCGCGGGTTGTCGCTGGTCAGCACCACCCGGTCGGCGCGCGCCGCCGCCACCGCGCCCATCAGCGGGCGCTTGGTCGCGTCACGGTTGCCACCGCAGCCGAACACGCACCACAGCCGGCCCTGCCGCGCGGTGGCCAGCGGGCGCAACGCGGTCAGCGCTTTATCGAGCGCATCGGGGGTGTGGGCGTAGTCGACATACACCAGCAGGTCGTTGCCGATGCCGGTGTCTACGCGGTGCAGTCTGCCGGGCACCGGCGTCAGTGCGGCGACCGCCCCAGTGGCGTCGGTGAGCGGCACGCCCAGCGCACGCAATGCGCCCAGCACCAGCAACAGGTTGTAGACGTTGTAGGTGCCGACCATGCGCGTGCTGATGGCCACGCGGTCGTCGCCCTCTACTACCGTGAAGGCGAGCCCGCCTTGCAGCAACTGCAGGCCTTCGGCACGCAGCGTGGCCGGCTGTTCGGTCGACACCGTGATGAGCCGCAACGCGCCTTCGGGTTGGTCGGTGCGGTACGCGAGCGCCAGCGATTCGGCAAACGCGGCGCCGACCGGGTCGTCGATATTCAGCACCGCCGCGCGCAGCCCCGGCCAGTCGAACAACGCGCGCTTGGCGTCGCGGTAGGCGTCCATGCTGCCGTGGAAGTCGAGGTGGTCGCGGCTCAGGTTGCTGAACAGCGCGACCTCGATCGCAGTGCCCGTAAGGCGGCCTTCGGCGAGCCCGATCGAAGAGGCTTCGAGCACGCAGGCCCTGAAGCCGGCTTTCGCGAACCGTGCGAGGTTCTGCTGCACGGTCACGGCGTCGGGCGTGGTCAAACCGGCGTCGCGCAGCGAGCCGGGCTCACCCACGCCGAGCGTGCCCATCAGGCCGCAGCGCTGGCCCAGCGCCGCCAGCGCCTGGGCGGTCCACCACGCCGTGCTGGTCTTGCCGTTGGTGCCGGTGACGGCCACCACTTGCAGGCGGCGGCTCGGGTGGCCGTAGAAAGACGAAGCGATCGCGCCGATGGCGGATTTCAGGCCGGTCACCGCGGCGACGCGTTCGTCGTCCGGCTGCGGTTTGCCGGCAGCGTCGGCTTCCACCAGGCAGGCGGTCGCACCAGCGTCGAGCGCCGAGCGCACGAAGCGCCGTGCGTCGACCTGGTGCCCGGGCCACGCCACGAAGCCGTCACCCGGCAGCACCCGGCGGCTGTCGGTTCGCAGCGTGCCACTCACTCTGGCGGTCAGCCAGGTGGCGGCTTCGATGGACGACAACAACGACATCAGAAGGACTCGGGCTCCGCCGGCACCGGCTTGGCGTTGATCTGCGCCTGCACTTCCAGGTCGGGCGGCACGTTCATCAGCCGCAGCGTCTGCTGTACCACTTGGCTGAAGACCGGTGCGGCCACGTCGCCGCCGAAGTAGCTGCCCTTGCTGGGCTCGTCGACCATCACCGCCACGATGATCCGCGGCTTGTTCACCGGCGCCAGGCCGACGAACCAGGCGCGGTACTTGTTGGAATAGGTCTTGCCGATCTGCTTGCGCGCGGTGCCGGTCTTGCCACCCACCGAATAACCGAGCGCCTGTGCCTTGGGAGCCGTGCCGCCGGGGCCGGCGGCCATCTGCAGCATCGCGCGCACTTCCTGCGCCGTTTTGGCGGACATCACATGCTCGCCTTCGACCGTGGCGTCGTGGCGCTGGATCGTGACCGGAATCAACTCACCGTCGCGCGCGAACACGGTGTAGGCGCGCGCCAACTGGAACAGACTGGCAGAGAGCCCGTAGCCGTAGCTCATGGTCGCCTGTTCCACCGGGCGCCAGCTTTTCCAGGGCCGCAGCCGGCCGGTGACAGCGCCGGGGAAGTCGATGCGCGGCTTCTGGCCGAAACCGATGCGGGTGTACATCTCCCACATCTCGCTGGCCGGCATCCGCATCGCCATTTTCACGGCGCCGACGTTGCTGCTCTTCTGAATTACCTGCGCCACCGTAAGCACGCCGTGCGGGTGTGAGTCACTGATGGTGGCGCCAGTGATGGTGATGCGGCCCGGTGAAGTGTCGATCAGCGTGTCGGGCGTGACGCGGTGGGTCTCCAAAGCCAGTGCCGCCGTGAAGGGCTTGATGACCGAGCCGGGCTCGAAGATGTCGGTCAACGCGCGGTTGCGCAGCTGCTCACCGGTGAGCTTGCTGCGGTCCATCGGGTTGTAGCTCGGGTAGTTGGCCAGCGCCAGCACTTCGCCCGTGCGCACGTCCAGCACCACCACGCTGCCGGCCTTGGCGCCGTGTTCACGCACCGCTTCACGCAACTGCTGCCACGCCAAGAATTGCAGCGTCGAGTCGATAGACAGCGTCACGTCGTGGCCGTTGACCGGCAGCACCGGTTCGCCCACGTCTTCGATCACGCGGCCGAAGCGGTCTCGCACCACGGCACGCTGGCCAGCGCGGCCGACCAACTGGTCTTGAAAACCCAGCTCGATGCCTTCCTGGCCATGATCGTCGATGTCGGTGAAGCCCACCACGTGCGCTGCCGACTCGCCCTGGGTGTAGCGGCGCTGGTATTCACGCACCTGCTGCACGCCCTTGATGTTCAGCGCCTTGACGGCGAGCCAGGTCGGCTCTTCCAGGTGGCGGCGCAACGTCACCGTGCCGCCACTGCCGCTGACCTTGTCGTCCAGCTCGGACGGCTTCATCTGCAGCAGCGCGGCCAGTTCGCGGCGCTGCGCGGCGCTGGCAACGAAGTTCTTGACATCGACCGTCACGGTGGGCATGGCCACGCTGGTGGCCAGCACGGCGCCGTTGCGGTCGAGGATCTGGCCGCGGCTGGCCGGCAGCGGTTCCTTGTGGACGAAGCGCTTCTCGCCTTGCGCCTGGTAGAAGTCGCTGGCGATGATCTGCACATAGACCGCACGACCCAGCAGCAGCGCGAAGGCCAGCCCCACCATCACCACCACGAAACGCGAACGCCACGGCGGTGTCTTGCTGGCCAGCAGCGGGCTGGTGGCGTAATTGACGCTGCGCAGTGTGGTGCGGGTCGTGCGGGTGGTCATGTCTGCCCCTCGTCCGACGAATACATCGGCGCAAGTGTCGACTTCGGGTGTCTCATGGCTTCGCTCCCGGGTCGACCACATAGGCGGTGACGGCCGGCGTCGCGCTGCGCATGTGCAGCCGTTCGCGCGCATTGCGCTCGACCAGCAAGAGCGTGCCCTGGGCCTTGGCTTCAGCGTCCAGGCGGCGGTAGTCGGCGTCGAGTTGGCGCTGCTGCAGTTGGGCCCGGTCGAGCGCGTTGAAGACGCGCCGCGAGTCGTAAGCGGTGTGCACCAGCAGCACGGCACTGGCCAGCAGCAGCACCAGCAGCACCAGATTCAACCGGGTCATGTCAGGACCTCGGTTCGCTCAGCCACCCGCATCACCGCGGAGCGCGCACGCGGGTTGGTGGCGATCTCGGCGACGCCGGGCTTCACGCGTGCCAGCGCCTTCAACCGCAGCGCCCGTGGCGCGGCGAACGGGGCGCGGCGGTCGAACACTTCGCGGCTTTCCGATGTGATGAAGGTTTTGACGATCCGGTCTTCCAGCGAATGAAAGCTGATTACCACCAACCGCCCGTGCGGCGCCAACAGTGCCATGGCTGCCCTCAGGCCTTGCTCGAGCGCCACCAGTTCGGCGTTGACATGGATGCGCAGCGCCTGGAAAGTGCGGGTGGCGGGGTCCTGGCCCTTCTCGCGGGTTTTGACCGCACCAGCCACGAGTGCCGCGAGTTCACCGGTGCGGGTGACGGGGCGGTCGCTTTCGCGGCGCGCCACAAGCGCTTTCGCAATCGGTTGAGCGAAGCGCTCTTCACCGTAGTCACGTATCACCTCCGCAATCTCGTCTTGATCGGCACGCGCCAGGAATTCGGCCGCGGTCTCACCGCGCGTCGTGTCCATGCGCATGTCCAGTGGCGCGTCGAAACGAAAGCTGAAGCCGCGCGACCCGTCGTCGATCTGCGGGCTGCTGATGCCCAGGTCCAGCAGCACGCCCTGCACCTGCTCGATGCCGCGCGCCGCCAGCGTGGCGGCCATGTCGGCGAAGCTTTCATGGCAGATGGCGAAGCGCGCGTCGTCGATGCGCGCGGCTTCGGCAATCGCTTGCGGGTCTTTGTCGAACGCCACGAGTCGGCCCGTGGGGCCGAGCTTCGCGAGCACCGCCCGCGCGTGGCCGCCACGGCCGAAGGTGCCGTCGACATAGAGCCCACCGGGCTCGGTCACCAGGGCCTCGATCGCTTCGGTCAAAAGCACGGGGGTATGAGCGAACGAGCCTGGGCTTCGATTCGGGATCGGTGCAGCGTCCGCGCGCTGTGCAGGAACACTCACCGCACCACCAGGCTGCGCAAGGCCTCGGGCCGGCCGGCGGCGATCGCGGCGACTTCGCGGGCTTCGTAGCGGGTCATGTCCCACAACTCGAAGTTGGGACCCACGCCCATGAACTTCACGTCTTTTTCGAGGCAGGCCCACGCACGCAGTTCCGGCGGGATCAGCACGCGAGACGCGCTGTCGATCTCGACTTCGGTGGCACTGCCGATGTAGACGCGCCGCCAAGCGTCGTTGTCGGTGGGCAAACCGAGAATGTGCGACTCGAACTGCTCCCACACCGGCAGGGGGAACAGCGACAGGCAACCGTCGGGGTTCTTCGAGATCACCATCTGGCCGTTGACGGTCGTCATCAGCACGTCACGGTGGCGCGCCGGCACGGTCACCCGCCCCTTGCTGTCCAACGTCAGTACCGGGCCACCCCGAAAGACCATCTGCGCCGCCCTTTTCCCTGCTCTGGGCCCACTGGGACCCACAAATCTGCACCGTCTCCCACTTTACCGCAGCAGGATCCCGATGGTCAATGGCGTGCGCTGTGAAATATCAATCAAATCAACGACTTACACTTGCGTTTGGATACGGTTTCAGAAAAATACGTTACGGGTGAGGGACTTAACTGCACTTGCTGAAGCGGTTTATGCGGTGAGAGCCCAGGGATTGGCTTGCTGCGACAGGACGGCGGGCCCGTCCATATAAACAGCGAAACGGTCGTTGGCTGCCCGATTTTTCAGACTTGCGGAGGGGCGCGGTGGCGTTCGATGGTGGACAGCAAGGTGGTGCGTTCCAGGGGCTTGACCAGGTGCCCGTCGCAGCCGGCGGCGAAACTGGCCAGTCGCTCGGTTTCGAAAGCGTTGGCCGTGAGCGCGATCACGGTGGTTCGCGGCCGGCTTTCGGCGGCTTCCAGTGCGCGGATCGCGCGCGTGGCGGTGTGGCCGTCCATGCCGGGCATCTGCACGTCCATCAACACCAGGTCGAAGCGGCGTGCGGCGAAGCAGGCCACCGCCTCGGCGCCGTCAGTCGCCACTTCGATGCGGTGGCCGGTGCCGTCGAGCATGGCTTCGAGCACCATGACGTTGACCTCGTTGTCTTCTGCCAGCAGGATCAACGCGCCCGGGCCGGGCGCAGTGGCGTCATGCGGCGGCTCGCTCCAGTCCGGCGTCGGGGCATCGCCGGAGGCCGGCATCGTCAACGCGAACTCGAAGGTCGAACCGCGCCCGGGCTCGCTCTGGACCCCGATCGTGCCGCCCATCAAGCGCACCAGGTCGTTACTGATCGACAGGCCCAGCCCGCTGCCCCCGAAGCGCCGGGTAATGCTGCCGTCGGCTTGCACGAAGGGCTGGAAAATGCGCTGCTGTTCGGCCGCGGCGATGCCGATGCCGGTGTCGCTGACCCGCACCCTCAACCATCCCTGCGGGTCGCGCGCGAAGCGCACGGTGACCGATCCGGCAGCAGTGAATTTGATGGCGTTGGCGACCAGGTTGACGAGCACCTGGCGCAGGCGGCCGGCGTCGCCTAGCAGCACGGCACCCACCGGCTGCGCGGAGTCGGCCGCGATCTCCAGGATCAGCGCCAGGCCCTTGGCTGCGGCGCGCGGTTGCAGCAGCAGCGCCACCTCGTTCAGCAGCGTGGCCAGCACGAAAGGACGTGGGTCGAGTGCGAGCTGCCCGGCTTCGATTCGCGACAGATCGAGCAAATCGTCGATCAGGCTGACGAGCGTCTGCCCAGCCGTGCGAAAGACTTCGACATAGCGCTGCTGCTCGGGCGCGAGCCGGGTGCGCGAAAGCACATCGGCCATCCCCAGCACCGCGTGCAGTGGCGTGCGCAGTTCGTGGCTGACGCCGGCCAGGAATTCGCTCTTGGCGCGGTTGGCGGCTTCGGCCGTCAGTCGCCGTTCATGCAATTCGCGGTTGGCGCGGGCGGCGCTGCGAAGCTGGAGCAGCAGGGTCAGTGCGAAGCCGATCAGCAGGCACGACAGCGCGGGTGTGGGCGAAACTTGCCATCCACCGTAACGCCCGGCCGCCCAGGCGCAGGCCCCGATCAGCAGCGCCAGGCCGAGCGAGAACGCCGCGTCCCAACAAGGCAGCGGCCGGCCGCGCCACGCCACCCGCAGCACCGGCAACAACGCCAGCAGAAAGAGCCCTGCCGCCATCGGCAGGCCCGCGGGTGCCAGCACCCGGTCGCTGCGCAGCGCTTCGTAGGCACCGGCCACCATCACGGTGCCGTGCAGCCGCCCTTGCGGCGTGGTGACGACATCGCCGAAGAACGCGCTGCTGCCGACGAACACGTGCCGGCCTTCGATGCGCCGGCGCAGCGCCGGGCCGACATCCGCCCCGCCGCCCGCGCCCGTGTCCGCGCGCTTGTCCGTACCTGTGTCCGCGCGTGTGTCTGCGCCTGTCCTGCTAGCGATCAACAAGGCCGACGCCGGCATCGTGGGCAGGCGAGCCAGGTTGCTGGGCAGCACCAGATGGGCCGCGCCCTGCGCGTCCAGCGGCCAGCGGTGCGACCCGAGCGCCAGCACCGCGCCGCGCCGCGGCCCGGGATTCAGAACCGGCAGCGGCAATGCCGCACCGTCTTCCAGCAACAACGCGGCCAACGCCAGGTGCGGCAGCACGCGGCCCGCCACGTCGTGCAACAGCGGCAGGCGGCGCAGGTGACCGTCGGCGTCGAGCGAGGTAGAGATCACGCCCAGTGCGCCGGGGTGCGTCAGCGCCTGCAACAGTTCCGGGGCCGGCAGCATCACTGCAGGCCAGACGATCAGCGTCGACCCCTCGGCAGGCAGCACCGAAAACGGCTCGATCGCCTCGGGTGGCTGCACTTCGTCCAGGTCGGCGTCACGCCGCGCCGCTGCGGCC
>JALYUN010000254.1 GCA_030853725.1 Pseudomonadota bacterium
CCGCAGCTGCATCACGTGCACCGGGCAACGCTGCGGGTCGAGCTGCACGAAGTTGCGTCCCCCGCGCCACAGGTAGTAGGCGTTGCTGAGCACGTCGTGCATCTGAAAGCTTTGGTTCGAATCGAGCCCGAAGGCGTTCATGTCGAAGTCGAGCCAGCCGCTTTGGGTGTGCGCCGGGTCGAGGTTGATCACGCACACAACGATGTTCGACTTGTCGGGTGTGATCTTGGCATAGGCCAGCAACTGATCGTTGTCGATCGGCAGGAATACGAGCCCGCTGTCGGATTGCAGCGCCGGGTTGTCGCGCCGCGCCTTGTTCAGGACGCCGACGAACTGCGCCAGTGAATCAGCGCGCTCGCGGTCCCAGACCTGCCGCTGGAACTTTTCGGAGTCGATGTATTCCTCGCCGCCGGCGCGCAAGGGCGTACCCACCGACAACTCGTACGCCGGTCCGTACATGCCGTAGCTGGCCGCAAGCGTGGCCGCCATCGCCACCCGCGCCATGAAGACCGGCCGGCCCCCGGTCTGCAACGCGGCCGGCAGGATGTCGGGCGTGTTCGGCCAGACGTTGGGCCTGAAGTACTCGATGCCCGGCCCGCTTGAAAGCTCGGTGAAGTATTCGGTCAGCTCCTGCTTGGTGTTGCGCCAGGTGTAGTAGGTGTAGGACTGACTGAAGCCGACTTTGGCCAGCCGGTGCATCACCCGCGGCCGCGTGAAGGCTTCCGAAAGAAAGATCACGTCTGGTGAGCGGGCCTTGATGCGGGCGATCGCCCATTCCCAGAACGGGAACGATTTGGTGTGCGGGTTATCGACCCGGAACACGCGCACGCCCTGGTCGACCCAGTATTCGAAAACGCCCACCAGCGCCGCCCACATCGCCGCCCAGTCGCTGCTCTCGAAGTCGAAAGGGTAGATGTCCTGGTACTTCTTCGGCGGGTTCTCGGCGTACTGGATGCTGCCGTCGGCGCGCTTCTTGAACCAGTCCGGATGCGCCTTGACCCACGGGTGGTCGGGCGCGCACTGGAACGCGATGTCGAGCGCGACCGCAATGCCCATGGCGTCGGCTTTCTGCGTCAGCCGCTTGAAGTCGGCCAGCGTGCCGAGTTCGGGCAGGATCGCCATGTGGCCGCCTTCGCTGGCGCCGATCGCCCACGGACTGCCGACGTGTTCATCGGTCGCAGTCAGCGTGTTGTTCGGCCCTTTGCGACGTGACCGGCCGATCGGATGGATCGGCGGAAAGTACAGCACATCGAAACCCATGCGCTGGATGTATGGCAGCCAGGCTTCGCAGTCGGCAAAGGTGCCGTGGCGCCCTGCGTCGGCCGAGGCCGAGCGCGGAAAGAATTCGTACCACGCCGAGTAGCGCGCCCGCAGCGGGTCGACCGTGACGCCGAAGGTGATCGGGAACGTCTGGGCGTACCGCAGGTCGGGGTGGCGTTCGGCCATGGCGCCAAGCACTTCGTCACCGCCGCGGCGTTTCAGGGCTTCGGTGTCGGTGGTCTTGTCCTTCGCGGCCTTGTTTAAATCGGCGGCCCAATCTTGCAACGCCTTCGAGTCGGCCTTGGCGATGGTCTTCGCGCGGTCGGCGGCTTCACCGATCAACTGCGCGCCAGTCAGCGCCGCGATCCGCACGTCTTCCGGTTCGATCCGGCGTTTGAAGTCGTGCAGCCACGACAGGAACGGGTCGACCCAGGCTTGCACGCGGTACTGCCAATAGCCGAGCTGGTCGACGTCGAAGCTGCAGCGCCAGCGATCGTTGCCCAGCGCCACCATCGGCGCGCTGTGCCAGTCCTTTTCGTCGCAACGGCGCCAGTGCAGCGCGGCCGCGACCACGTCGTGGCCGTCGCCGAAGCAGTCGGCTTCGACCTGTACGGTATCGCCCACGACGCGCTTGATCGGAAAGCGCCCGCCGTCCACCGCCGGGGTGATGCTTTCGATCACGACGCGCACGCGTCCGTCTGCAACTTCAATCGGCTGGACAGAGCCCTTGCCGGATGCGGCCTTGCTGCCCAACAACATCACGCCCTGCCTCCGTCATGCTGCAGCACCAGCAGGCCGAGCGGCGGGATCCGCAGGTTCAGCGCGTGAAATTGGCCGTGCGCCGACAACGGCACCGAGTCGACCCCGCCCTGGTTGCCGACACCGCTGCCGCCGTAGAGCGTGGCGTCGCTGTTTAACCGTTCGCGCCAGTGGCCCGACTTGGGCACACCGACGATGTAGTTCTCACGCGGCACCGGGGTGAAATTCGCCACCACCAGAACGCTGGAGCCGTCAACAGCCTTGCGCAGGAAGCTCAGCACGCTTTGGTCGGCGTCGTTGCTTTCGATCCACTGGAAGCCGGCGCTGTCGAAATCGAGCTCGTGCAGTGCGGGCTCAGCCCGGTACAGCCGGTTCAGGTCTTCGACCCAGCGCTGCACACCGGCATGGGCGTTGTTGTCGAGCACCCACCATTCCAGCGCGTCGTCGTGGTTCCATTCCCGGCGCTGGGCGATTTCGCCGCCCATGAACAGCAGCTTCTTGCCGGGGTGGGTCCACATGTGGCCGAACATCAGCCGCAGATTGGCGAACTGCTGCCAGTCGTCACCCGGCATTTTGTTGATGAGCGAGCCCTTGCCGTGCACGACCTCGTCGTGCGAGAGCGGCAGCATGAAGTTCTCGTTGAACGCGTAGATCAGCGAGAAGGTCAACTCACCGTGGTGCCAGCGGCGGTGGATCGCGTTCTCCGACATGTACGCCAGCGTGTCGTGCATCCAGCCCATGTTCCATTTCATGCCGAAACCGAGCCCGCCCAGATAGGTCGGGCGCGACACCATCGGCCAAGCCGTGGATTCTTCGGCGATCACTTGCGTGTCGGGGAAGTCGCGGTAGATCGACTCGTTGAGCATGCGCAGAAACGAGATCGCTTCCAGGTTCTCACGCCCGCCGTACTGGTTCGGGATCCATTCGCCTTCCTTGCGCGAATAGTCCAGGTACAGCATCGAAGCGACGGCGTCCACGCGCAGGCCGTCGAGGTGGAACTCGTCGAGCCAGACCGTGGCGCTGGACAACAGGAAAGCACGGACCTCGTTGCGGCCGTAATTGAAGATCGACGAACTCCATTCGGGGTGGAATCCTTGCCGCGGGTCGGCGTGTTCATACAGGTGCGTGCCATCGAACTCGGCCAGGCCGTGGGCGTCGGCCGGGAAGTGCGAAGGCACCCAGTCCAGCAACACGCCGATGCCGGCCTGGTGCAGCGTATCGACGAAAAACTTGAAGTCTTCGGGCGTGCCGTAACGCGATGTGGGGGCGAAATAGCCGGTGGTCTGATAGCCCCAGGAGCCGTAGAACGGATGCTCGGTGATCGGCATCAGTTCTACATGGGTGAAGCCGAGCCTGACTACGTAGTCGGCCAGCAGCTTCGCGGCAGTGCGGTAGTCGAGCATCTGCCCGTTCTCGCCACGCCGCCACGAACCCAGGTGAACCTCGTAAACCGAAAACGGTGCCGACAGCGCGTTCTTCGCTGCACGCGTTTTCATCCAGCCCTGGTCGCCCCATGCATAGGCGTCCTCACGCAGCGCGATCGACGCCGTCGCCGGAGCAGGCTCGGACTGGCGTGCGAATGGATCGGCCTTTTCCAGCCAGTTCCCGCTGCGGGTGCGAATGGCGAATTTATAGCGGTGGCCTTGCACGACCCCCGGCACATCGCCTTCCCACAAGCCCGAGCCGTCGCCGCGCGAGCGCAGCGGTGCCACATCGGTGCGCCAGTCGTTGAAGTCGCCGATGACGCACACGGCTTCGGCATTCGGGGCCCAGACGGCGAAGCGTGCTCTCGGCTGCGGCGCGCCGGCATCGATGTGACAGCCGAGCTTTCGATAAAGCCGGGCGTGGGTGCCCTCACGAAACAGATGGATGTCTTGCTCACCCAAACGGGCAGACGAGAGATCGGGCGGGGTAGCGGGGCGGGCCGGCGCAGCGGTTCGCGACGAAGAAACTATATTTGTATCTATCATTGTGTGCAATTGTGCGGTAAGTACGCGCTTTTTGTAAAGGCGCGGCCCTATTGAAGTCGAGGCGACCACTCGACTCGGGGTCTCATCGGCCGCCTGAGATGAGCATCCACTTGGATGGTGCTAGGATGGCGACATGCCAGCCCGCAATTCGCTTTCAACCGCGCGCTCCAAGCCGGTCGACGAGAAGCTCACCATCAATCTGGGTTGTGTCGACCTGGGTCAGATCGACCTGCTGGTGCAGGAAGGCTTCTATGCCAACCGCAGCGACCTGATTCGCACCGCGGTCCGTAACCAGCTCGATCGCCACGCCGAAGTGGTGCGCGAAGTGGTCTCGCGCCGGATGCTGGTCCTCGGCATCCAGGTGTTGAATGCGGCTGACCTCAAGGCCGTCAAGGCGGCCGGGCAAAGGCTCGACCTGCGGGTGCTCGGGCTGGCCAGTATTGCCGACGATGTGTCGCCGGCGCTGGCGCTGGCCACCATCGAATCGTTGACGGTACTGGGCGCGCTGCGGGCGCCCGCAGCGGTCAAGGCGGCGCTGGCTTCGCGCATGAGATGACCGGCTCCCGTAGCGCCGTCCTACCCACTTTCCATTCCGAAGGAATTTCTTGAAACTGAACTTGAATCGCTGGATGAAGCTGGCACCCGGCGTAACCGGAACCGCCGACTTGCTTGCCGCAACAGCGGCAATCCAGTCGGCATTGCGAACGGCCCCCAAGCTGAACCTGCCGCTGATGAAGCGCCGCCCCGAGACCGGAACGAGGGTTGCGCCTGAAGCGGCGCTCAAAGGCAGCTTCGTTGCCCGTGACCACGTCGACACGCGCGGGCGGCTTGACTATCGTCTGTATGTGCCGCCGCAGGCTGGGCGCGCGCCCCTGCCGCTGGTGGTGATGCTGCATGGCTGCACCCAGGATGCCGAAGATTTCGCAGCCGGTACCGGCATGAACCAGGCAGCCGAAGCCCAAGGCTTTTTCGTGCTGTATCCCGAACAGTCGCAGCAGGCCAACCCGCAACGCTGCTGGAACTGGTTCAAGCACAGCCACCAGACGCGCGGCCGCGGTGAGCCGGCGCTGTTGGCAGGCATGGTGCAAGCGGTGATGGCGGAACACGCTATCGATCCCGATCGGGTCTATGTGGCTGGGCTGTCCGCCGGCGGCGCCATGGCAGCGATCCTGGCTGCAACCTACCCGGAGGTGTTCGCGGCAGTGGGCGTGCACTCGGGTCTGGCTGCAGGCGCCGCCAGCGACCTGCCGAGCGCGTTGGCGGCTATGCGCGGCGGTGCAGCAGGCCAGCCCGCTGCGGCGGCGCAAGCCGTGCCCACCATCGTCTTCCATGGCGACGCCGACACCACGGTGCACCCGGACAACGGCACACAGGTCTTCGAAGCGGCAGGCCGAGCTTTCGGGGGCGCGGGCGAAACCAAGCAGCGCGTCCAGCAGGCGGGTCAGCGCGACGCCGTCGTCCGCACCCTGGCGTCGAGTGCAGGCAACGTCGACGCCGAACACTGGCTGGTGCACGGCGCGCCGCACGCTTGGTCGGGTGGCAGCGCAGCGGGGTCATTCACCGATCCGACGGGGCCGGACGCCACGGCGCAGATGCTGCGGTTCTTCTTTGCGCATTCGCGGCAGCGGGCGGGATCGACGGGGGCGTGAAGCGGCTGACCTGAAGCCTGTGTCGGCCACGGTGCTGTGTCGAGCTGCTGTGCTGTGGTGCGGGCCGGCGGTACTGGGACAACTGATCTTTGCTACTTACGTGTTGGCGCTGTACGGAAGGGCGGCGATGCCAGCGGCTGGAACGCGGTCACGCCCCGGGCCTTCGTGGCCGGGGAGCCCGTTGGCAATGCGGTGTTCGGGATCCACATGTTGTTCACGCTGGTCATTTTGTTGAGCGGCGCGCTTCAACTGTTGCCGTGGCTGCGGCGGGAGGCCCCACGTGTGCATCGCTGGAACGGCCGGCTGTTTCTTGGCTCGGCGCTGCTGATGAGCCCGGGCGGGCTCTGGATGCTGGCGACGCGCTGCACCATCGGCAGCGTTCCGCAAAAGCTGGCGATCGCCGTCAACGCGCTGCTGATCGGAGTGTTCGCCGGCTTGGCGTCGCGCTTGGCGATGGCGCGGCGCTTCGACTTGCATCGGCGCTGGGCACTTCGCCTGTGGCTCGTGGTCGGCGGCGTCTGGTTCTTCCGCATCGGCCTGATGGCCTGGGTGGTCGCCAACCAGGGCCCAGCAGGCTTCGATCCGCGGACCTTCAGCGAGCCCTTCTTGAGCTTTCTCGCCTTCGCACAGTTCCTGCTGCCGTTGGCGCTGTTGCAGTCGTACTTTGCTGCTCAGCGTTCACGGTCTGCGGCACCTCGGCTGGCGATGGCGGGCGTGCTCGGTGTGGCGACACTGCTGACCGCAGCCGGCATCGGCGCAGCGACGATGCTGATGTGGTTGCCGCCGCTGCAGGCATGGCTTTAAGCGGATGTTCAAGGGTAGCGCGGCGCTACGGCGCCGGTGTCCAGCGGGTAGATCGGGCGGCGAACCCGGCTGAATGAAAACAACCCGTAGTCCGATCCGGTGACCCCGCGGCTGTCGCATTCGACCAGGCCAGCAGCCATCGGCTCGAACACCGGGCGGCAGTACATCCGCGACTTCAGGATCAGATAGTCGAAGCCCATCGGATCGACATGCAGGCTGGTGAAGACGCCGGTGTCGATCGGCTCCATCGGCAACTCGCAGACGATCAACGTGCCGCCTTCGAATTCCAGCGCCACAGCGCGTCCCATGCACCAGGTCTCACCTGTGTAGATCGGCCCGCCGATGGTGAAGCGGCCGTCGCCGATGGACCGCACCGTGACGCGCAGCTGCAGCGGCGGTTGCTGCGGCGCAGCCAGTCCGAGCGGGGTCTTGTTTCCGAGTTCGACCTCGATCTGCGCGCCCACGCCGGCTTCGATGCAGCGCGCCACGGTCTGCGGGTCGGCCAGCGGGCCGCAGCCGATGTGGCGCAACCCCTGCCGCAAGGCTTCCTGCAGCACCACCGTGGTGTCGCAGGTGCCGCCCGACATCACGTTGTCGCCGTGGTCCAGCAGCAAGACGGGGCCGTGCCCGGCCGGTGCCGCTGTTCGCAGGTGCTGCGCCTTCGTGATGCTTTCGGCCAGCGGCTCACTGCGGTAGACGAAAGCTTCGCGGTCGTCCCAGAGCTCGCGTGCCAGGGCATCGGCCGCAGCCTGGGCCAGACCGGCTTCGTCACCCACCACCACCACGCTCATGCCAGCGTCTGCCATGTCGGCCAAAGAGAAGCCCGCGAACACGCTGGCCGCATGCAGCCCGCCGGCTTCCAGCAGTTCCGCGCGGCGCACCGCACGGGCCATCGCCGACGGCTCGGTGGTGGCGCTGCGCAAGGTGTGCGACAGCAGCGGCGGCTGCGCGTAGCCGACGGCGTAGCGGGTCTGCCGGTCGACCATCTCGAAGCCGAGCCGGGCTGCATGGGCGCCGGTTTCGAACATGTCCACATGCGGGTAGGTCTTGAAGCCGACGATGGCATCGGCATGCGCAACCATCTGCTGCGTGATGTTGCCGTGCAGGTCGAGCGCAACCGCGATCGGCGTGGTCGGCGCCGCCTGGCGTACGCGTCGCAGCAACTCGCCTTCGGCGTCGTCGAACTGCGTGGTGACCATGGCGCCGTGCAGGTCCAGCAAGATCAGCTCACAACCGCTGCGCACCGCCTCGACGATGGTGTCGGCCAGCCGCTCGAATGCTGCGTTGTCGACCCGACCGCTCGGATACGCCGCTGCGTTGACCGCTACCACCAGCTCGTCGCCGCGCGTCTCGGCTGCTTCGATGAAGGCACCCAAGCCGCTGCGAGTGCCGCGGGCGCGGGCCAGCGCCGCAGCGCCGAAGGCCGGCCCCGCGGTGTCCCCCAGCCCGAAGGACGCGAGTGGCGTCGGTACCGGCGAGAAGGTGTTGGTTTCGTGGTTCAAGCGGGCTGCGACGATTTTCATCGGGCCACTGTAGTTCCAGTCCCTCAGTTCGGGTCCGGTAGGCCCACTCCCGATGCCCCGGCACAATCCGCGGCGTGAGCTCCCACGCACAAGACCAGACAGGCATGCGGCTGGCGCTGGACCAAGCACAGAACGCCTTGTTGGTAGGCGAAGTTCCGGTGGGCGCCGTCATCATGCGGCCGACTTCGCAAGGGCCGCAGCTCATTGCCACCGGTTACAACCGTCCGATCACCACGCACGACCCCACGGCGCATGCGGAGATCGTCGCGCTGCGGCACGCGGCCAGCCTGCTGCAGAACTACCGCTTGCCAGAGTGCACGCTGTACGTCACTTTGGAGCCTTGCGCGATGTGCGCGATGGCGCTCTTGCATGCACGCTTCGCCCGCGTGGTTTACGGCGCACCGGATCCGAAAACGGGCGCAGCAGGGTCGTTGATCGACCTGTTCGGTGAAGCGCGGCTGAACCACCACACGCAGGTGCAGGGCGGCGTGCTGGGCAGTGACTGTGCAGCGCTGCTGCGCGACTTCTTCGTGCAGCGCCGGGCCCAGCAGCGCGCCGAGCGCGGGCTGCCAACAGTCGCTCTCAGCGCCGAAGAGCCGACCGAGCCGATCCCGGCGGGCGAGACCCGCGAGCTCGACATGCCTCCACCCGCCTGACGCATCCCGCCAATCACGTCCTGTTTGATGATTCCCGCTTGAGACTGCCGATGACACTGCTGAATCTCTACACCCCGGCTGGCGTGGTGCCGAAGGCCGCGCCGCTGCGCCTGGCGATCAAGCGCTTGCAGGCTTGCGGCTTCGATGTGCAGCTCGACGAAAGCGCCCAGGCCCGCCACCAGCGCTTCGGCGGCGACGACGCCACCCGGCTGGCAGCCTTGCACCG
>JALYUN010000312.1 GCA_030853725.1 Pseudomonadota bacterium
CGTGGGCCTGAGCGTGGACGACTTCGGCACCGGCTACTCGTCATTGAGCCTGCTGTCGACGCTGCCGATCAACAGTTTGAAGATCGACCGCTCGTTCGTTGACCGGCTCGACGGCATCTCGGTCGAATCGGAAATCGTGCGGGCGGTGATCCAGCTCGGTCTGGCGCTGGGCAAGCGGGTGATCGCCGAAGGCATCGAAACCCAGACCCAGCTCGAACGGCTGCAGGCACTCGGTTGCCATTGCGCACAGGGCTACTTGCTGGCCCGACCGATGACCGTCGCGCAAGTCGAATCGCTGTTGTCCGCCGGGTCCGCCAACCCCGGCTTCAACGCCACTGCAGCCCGTGCCGAAGCTGCGGTGCGCACCCCCTCCCCGCTGCTAACGCACCGCCATCTGCCGGGCGCCGATCCCGCCGTGCCGGCCGTGGCCGCCCGGAACTGATTCGCTGCCTGCTGACAGGGAACACCACAGCTCCAACGCCGCAACCGCAACCGCAACCGCAACCGCAACTGCGGCCGCTGCCGAAGCCCGGGCCCGCCGGCAGCCGTGGTGACGCCGCCTGCACGTGGCATTGATGCCGGACTACAACCGCGAGGCCACCGCCTATTGGCGGTTTGTGGTGGTGCTGGGCGGCTCGATCCTGCTGGCTTCGCTGCGACAGGTGCTGGCGTTGCCGGGGCAGCACCTGGCGGTGACGCTGGTGGGCGTGGCGCTGGCGATGGGTGCCGGGCTGTTCCCGGTGCGCATTCCGCGCTGGAAAATCTCTTTCGCGGCCGGTGAGGGGGTGCTGGCTTCCTGACGCATTCGCGCCGCCGGAGCAGGCGTCTGCCACGCCAGCCATGGCCGGCACCGCCATGTACGGCGCCCGCAGCGTGCTCGACCACGGGCTCGGCTGGTTGCAGCGTCATGGCTTCGACATGCCGGGTACGGTGCTCCTGATCAGCATGGGCGGCGCACTCTTGTATTTCGTTTGCAACGTCGCGCTGCTGACGGCTATTGCCCACTTCAAGTGCAGCCGCTGGCCGGCCCCGCAGCAGTTGCTGGCGCACTTCGGCTGGGTCGGCATCGTCTATGCGGCCAGCGCCACCGTGGCGTGCTGGCTGTTCCTGAGCTTCAAGCAAGCCGGCATCACGGTGCTGATGGCGGCGGCGCCGATCATGGCGTTGACGGTGGTGACGCTGCACTACCACTTCCGCCAGCGCGAAGCGGAGAAGCCGTCGACCGCAGCCGGCTCGAAGCGGCCGAGCGCGAGGCCGGGCTGGCCGCGGCCCCCGTGCGCGAGTTGCGGGCCAGCGAGCAGCGCTTTCACAGTACGTTCTCACCTGCATCGATCGGCATGGCCTTGGTGAACTTCGATTCTCAGGTGTTGCAAGCCAACGCCGCGTTGTGCGGGCTGCTGGGTCTGATCGACGAGCGGGGGCTCATCGGTCGCCCGTTGACCGGCTGCGTCGACCCGCGCGACGCGGCTGGGCTGCAGCCACAGATCAGCCGCTTGCAGGACGGCCGATCGCAGCCGTTCACGGCGCAGGTGCGACGGGTGCAGCGCAATGGCGGCGAACTGTGGGCGGCCGTCAATGGCAGCCACTTCACCGAATGGGAGTCCGACGCCCCGTGCGCGATCCTGCAGTTGCAAGACATCACCGCCCGCCTGCAGGCCGAAGCCGGGTTGCAGCGCATGGCCTACCGCGACAGCCTGACGGGGCTGCCCAACCGCCATCACTTTCAAAATGTTTTGAGCGAAGCGCTGGCCCGGGCCCGGGCCCCGGCTAGCGCCAGCACGGGCCGGCCTTTCGGTCTGATGTTTCTGGACTTCGACCGGTTCAAGCTTATCAACGACAGCCTGGGGCATGCAGCCGGCGACGAATTCCTGGTGGCAGTGGGCAAGCGCATTCAACAGCAGTTGCGCCCGGGCGATGTGATCGCACGGCTCGGCGGTGATGAGTTCGCGATCCTGGCCGAGGACCTGGACAGCGAACGTTATGCCGTGGGGTTGGCCGAGCGCTTGCTGCAGTCGCTGCGCTTGCCGTTTTCGATTGCCAACATCGACATCGCCGGCAGCGTGAGCATCGGTATTACTTTCAGCGCAGCCGGCCACGCGAGCACCAGCGACATGCCGCGCGACGCCGACACTGCCATGTACAAAGCGAAGTCCGCAGGCAAGGCGCGCTTCGCGCTGTTCGACCGCGCGTTGCACGTCGAGGTTGCGCAGCGCTTGCGACTCGAAGGCAACCTGCGCCGCGCCATGGCCGACGGCGGAATCTCGATCTCTTACCAGCCGTTCTTCGAATTGAAGACCGGTCGCTTCGTCGCCTTCGAAGCCCTGGCGCGCTGGCGCCATGCCGAGCTGGGCGAAGTCCATCCCACCGCGTTCATTCCGGCTGCAGGGATCGCGCGGCTGACTCGATGGCCGACGATGTTGACGCCGACCCCGACTCCGATGCGACGCGACCGATGGTGCACTGAGCAAGGCGCACGGAGCGTGATCTGCCGTTGTCAGACTCTGCTGGCGTCACGATCCTGCGTCGCGGGCGCGGTCAGTTCGCATTCGCCCGCGAACCTTGGGCCTCCACGGCAGGTAGGCGGTCGCGGATCCGCTGTGACAGCAGCCATTTCTCACCGCGTGTCGGTGGCAAGCCGGCAAGCCGGCATGCAGGCTGCGCTGCTCCGGCAGGCTGCCCTGGTCGACGTTGGCGAACAACAAGGCGTCGCCGCGCCGGCCGCGGTGGCGCAGTCCCAGCAGGGGGAATTCGGATTCGCCGCCTGCGTGGTCGTCGTTCAGATAGATCAGCAGCGTGGCGAGCCGCTGGCCGCGGGCTTCGATCTCGTGCCGCGGCCCCGGTTGGGTGGGGTCGATGAAGTCGAAGTGCGGTTTGAAGTGCTCGCCGACCGCATAACGCAAGACCTTCGTCAGCTCCATCACCTGTCTCGGCAGATCACTGGCGGACGCCATGCGTGCCCGCAGCAGGCACGGCCGCGGCGGGGCCGTGGTCCATGCAGACACATCGACGGCCGCACGCAGTTCGTGCCAACGCATGCCGGCATGCGGCGGTATGGTGACGACATCCGCCAGCGGACCCGCGGCGAGCAGCGCCAGTTCGGCCTGTGCCGGGGCCGATCCCAACTCCGCTGCGCGTTGCAAGCCATCCAGCGCAGCCGTCCAGTCCTGCGGCATGCAGTCCCCGGCGCCAGCCAGCACGGCCAGCTGTGCAACCGCGCGTGCATCGTCCTGCGCCGCAGCCTTGCGCAACCAGTCGACCGCTTCGGCTTGGCGCGCAACGCTGGCGCCGCTGCCTAACAGCAGCAGCCCGAGTTCGCTCATCGCCGCGCGTTGCCGCAGCCTCCAACGGCTGCAGCGCCGGGTTCACCGAGACGCCCGCCGCTGCGCGGTCCTCATGGTTGCGCACGGGTCTCGCGGTTCGATTCGCCAACGAACGTCAACGCTGCCGCCGCGGCGGTGGTGGTACTGCGCCCCGGGTAGCGCAGCCATGACATGGCGATGTTCAGGTCCTGGACCATGCCTTCGGCTGCCAGGCGCCGGTTCTCGCCCAGTTCGACATCGTCAGTGGTGTGGGCGTCTTCGACCAGCGTCAGGTCGTAGCCGCGTTCCAGCGCTGCGTAGGCGGTGGCGCGGATGCACCAGTTGGTCTGTGCCCCTGCCAGCGTGATGTGGGTGGCGCCGAGCCGCGCCAATTCGGCTTCGAGTGGGGTCTGCTCGAACGAAGACGGGAAGCGCTTGTCGATGCGCAACTCAGTTTCGGCGGGCACCAATTCGGGCACCCACTGCCAGTCGGCGCCGCCGCGGGGCAGTTCGTCGCTGTGGTGCTGAACCCAGATCACCGGCACGCGCTGCGCGCGTGCTTGGTCGACACAGCGCGCCACATTGGCGATGACGCGCGCGGCTTCCCAGCCTGCGCGCAACACGCCGACTTGCACGTCGACCACCACCAGCACGGGTTGTGTACCTGAACGAACCGTTGCCATCGCCTGTCTCCCGCTTGAATGCATTGGGCGGGCAGCCTACCGCGTCGCGCGCCGCCGAATCGCTTCCAGGTACGACTGCCCGTCGGGCGGCAAGCCGCTGCGCTGCGATTGCCACAGCATCTCGCCCAGGCATTCCATCACTTCGTGGTGGGCGTCGTGCGCCGAGCCCCGGCGCGCAGCGAGCAAGGCCACCGCCTGGCGGATGCCGGTGGGTTGGTCGATCGCCACCTGCTCTTCGATCGTCAGGTGCATAGACAGATGCAGGAACGGGTTGGTGCGGCCGTCTTCCACTTCGTACATCGCCGCCAGCGCCTGCGCTTCGTCTGCCAGGTCGGCCGTGTATTCGGGATGCGCAGCAACCCAGCGGGCCGCGATCGCCTGCATCGGCTCCAGTGGCAACCCGCTGCGCTGCCGGGCATCGACGGCGCAGAAGAACTTCCTTACATCGGACTGGGAGGGCTGAAACATTCCAGAATTGTGGCTCCACTCCATCCGACAAGGTCTTCATGAACGTCAGCACCGAACAGCTCTTCACCGAAGCCCGCACCCAGAACGGCTGGCGCGACACCCCTGTCAGCGACGCGCAGCTGCACCAGCTCTACGACTTGCTGAAGTGGGGTCCGACTTCGGCCAACTGCTCCCCGGCGCGCTTCATCTTCGTTCGCGGCAAGGAAGCCAAAGACCGGCTCGCGGCCTGCATGAGCGAGAAGAACCAGCCGAAGGTTGCGGCCGCGCCGGTGACGGTGATCATCGGCATGGACATGGCGTTTTACGAGCGGCTGCCGCAACTGTTTCCGCACACCGACGCGCGCTCGTGGTTCGTGGACAAACCCAAGCTGATCACCGACACGGCATTTCGCAATTCGAGTCTGCAGGGCGCCTATCTGATCATGGCGGCCCGCGTCATCGGGCTCGACTGCGGGCCGATGAGCGGCTTCGACGCCGACCTTCTCGACGAAGCTTTCTGGAAGGGCACGGCGATGCGAACGAATTTCGTCTGCAGTCTGGGGGCGGGCGAACCGTCGAAGGTAATGCCGCGCAGTCCGCGCCTGGCTTTTGACGAAGCCTGTCAGACGCTGTAACGGCCTGCGTCAAGCTTCGCGCAATGCGCTGGCTTCCAGCAGCCGCACCAGGCCGAGCAGAGTGCGGTTGACCGGCACCGCGATGCCGTGGGTGGCCGCCATGCGGACGATGGCGCCGTTCAGAAAATCGATTTCAGAGGGGCGCCCGCGTGCCAGGTCTTGTGCGGTCGACGAGCGCTGCTCGGGCATCGACTCCGGCAGTCGCCGCACCGTGTTCTCGGTTTCGGCCGGCAGGCGCACGCCTTGCGCGGTAGCTACATCGAGGCATTCGCGCAGTAGCGCATCGATCAACCGGCGGCCTTCTTCGGTCACTGCGAACACGCCATAAGGCAGCTGCAGCACCGCCGACAGGGCGTTGTAGACGCAGTTGATCACCAGCTTGCCCCAGAGTTCGCTCCTCAGGTCGCCGCTGATGTGCAGTGCCACGCCGGCACTGCTGAAAAGGGCCTTCAGCGCAGCGGCGCGGGGCGATGTGCCGATCGTCAAATCACCCCGACCGCGGTGCAGCACGTGGCCAGGGCCGGCCATCTCGGCGGCCACATAGACCACCGCAGCATCGACGCTAACGGCCTGCCAACCTGGCAGGGCTTTCAGCCGCGCCACGTTGTCGATGCCGTTCTGCAGGCACAGCACCTGCGCACCTGGCGCCAGATGCGGCAGCAGTGCTGCACCCGCAGGCTCGGTATCGGTGGCCTTGACGCACAACAGCACGAGCGCTGCGCCGCGCGCCGCTTCGGCGGTAGTCGAAGCGACCACCGCAACCGCTTGCGTGCCCGCTGCCGTCTGCAGCTGTAAGCCCTGGCGGCGCACGGCTTCGACATGCGCCGCCCGCCCGATCAGGCTGACGGCATGCCCGCCCAGCGCCAGCATCGCACCGTAGTAGCAACCCACGGCACCAGCGCCCATCACGGCAATCTGCATGGCTCTGTTTCCCTTCTCCGGTTTCGGTTCGCTGATCATCTTTGATTGGTGAATGCTTCGGCCGCCAACGAAGCATCAGCCTGCTTCGACTGGTGATACTGGCGGCCCGGACGCGACGCGCACATCATGAGCATCACCTGTTTCATCCGCTACGAAATCGACCCGTTCCAGCGCGACGCTTTCAAGGCCTACGCCGAAGCCTGGGGCCGCATCATCCCGCGCTGCGGCGGCAACCTGCTCGGCTACTTCCTGCCGCACGAAGGCAGCAACTTCGAAGCCTGGGGCTTGATCGCCTTCGATTCGCTGGCTGCCTACGAACGCTACCGCGCCCGGCTGCGCACCGACGACGAAGGCTGCGCCAACTTCGCTTTCGCCCAGCGCGAACGCTTCATCCTGAAGGAAGAACGCCGCTTCACCGAAGTCGTGGACGCCACGTTCCAGCGGCCGGCACTGGTGGTGGAGCCTGCCTGATGAACGCCGCCAGCATCGAACCACGCTTCGGCCGCGTTGCAGCCCTGGTCGCCGACCCCAGCCGCGCGCAGATGCTGTGTTTGCTGTTGCATGGCGCCCACGCCAGCGCCACCGAACTGGCGGCTGCAGCCTCGGTCAGTGCGCCCACCGCCAGCGCCCACCTGCGGCAGTTGCTCGATGCCGGGCTGCTGGCCTGCGAAGCACGCGGCCGCCATCGCTACTACCGCCTGGCCGACGCCGAGGTGGCGCGCGCACTGGAGGCGCTGGCGATGGTGGCCGAGCGCGGCTCCCACGAC
>JALYUN010000256.1 GCA_030853725.1 Pseudomonadota bacterium
GGTTGTGCTCGCCCAGCAGTTCCCATTCGACGCGCCCCAGCTTTAGGCTGCCGCGGAGAACGTCGAAAGCCTGCGGCTCGCCGCGCGCGCACAGGCCACCGGGTTCTTCGCGTTTGGTGCCGAAGCGCTGCACCTCGCTCCAGCAGCCGCGCGCCAGCACGCGGGCCAGTGCGTCGTCGCGGGCGTTGACGACCAGCCGGCCGCGGGCGGGCACGGTGCGCACCAGGTGATGAAACTGGGTTTCAATCGAGGCCAAGTCGGGGAAGATGTCGGCGTGGTCGTGTTCCAGGTTGTTCAAGATCGCGGTGCGCGGGCGGTAGTGAACGAACTTGCTGCGTTTGTCGAAGAAAGCGGTGTCGTATTCGTCGGCTTCGATCACGAACGGCGCGTTGGCAGCGCCCAGCCGGGCCGAGACGCCGAAGTTCAGCGGCACGCCGCCTACCAGGAAGCCCGGCTGCAGCCCGGCATGCTCCAGGATCCACGCCAGCATCGCCGTGGTGGTGGTCTTGCCGTGGGTGCCGGCTACCGCCAGCACATGGCGCCCGTGCAGCATCTGCTCGGCCAGCCATTGCGGGCCGCTGGTGTAGGGCGCGCCGGCGTCGAGCACCGCTTCCATCAGCGGGAAGCCGCGCGTGACCACGTTGCCGACCACGAACACATCGGGCGCGATCGACAGTTGCTCGGCACCGTAGCCCTCGGTCAGGCCGATGCCGAGTTGCTGCAACTGCGTACTCATCGGCGGGTAGACGTTGGCGTCGCAACCGCTCACGGTGTGTCCGGCTTCGGCTGCCAGCGCGGCCAGCCCGCCCATGAAGGTGCCGCAGATGCCGAGGATGTGAAGATGCATGGCGGCAGATTTTAGGATCGGGGCCGGCGCACCGGCCCCGCGGCGTCAGCCCTGGCGTGGCGAAATCAGCCCAGGTTGCGAAGCACGTCGCGCGCCGCGCTGACGGTGTCCTCGATGTCTTGCGCGCTGTGGGCTGCGCTGACGAAACCGGCTTCGTAGAGCGCCGGCGCCAGGTAGATACCGCGGTCGAGCATGCCGTGGAAGAAGCGGTTGAAGCGGGCGCCGTCGGTGCGCATGACTTCGCTGTAGTTCTGCGGTAGTTCCGGCAGAAAGAAGAAGCCGAACATGCCGCCTTCGCTGTCGCCGCACAACGGCACGCCGGCTGCTGCGCCGGCGGCGTTCAAGCCGTCGACCAGTGATCGGGTACGCGCCGACAGGCTTTCGAAGAAGCCCGGCTTGGCGATCTGCTGCAGCGTGGCCAGCCCGCAGGCGGTGGCCACCGGGTTGCCGCTCAAGGTTCCGGCCTGGTAGACCGGGCCCAACGGCGCCAATTGCTTCATCACCGCGCGCGTGCTGCCGAAAGCCGCCAACGGCATGCCGCCGCCGATGACCTTGCCGAACACGCTCATGTCGGGTGCGAAGCCGGGGATCAGGTCGGCGTAGACGCGTTGGGCGCCGCCGAGCGCCACGCGAAAGCCCGTCATCACCTCATCGAACACGAGCAGCGCGCCATATTGCGTGCACAGCTCGCGCAGCCGCTTCATGAATGGCGCGCTGGCGCGCACGAAATTCATGTTGCCGCAGATCGGCTCGATGATCACGCAAGCGATCTCGCTGCCCTGCTCGGCAAAGCAGCGTTCGAGTTGCTCGATGTCGTTGTAGCTCAGCACCAGCGTGTGCTGCACCACTTCCGGCGGCACGCCGGCGCTGGTGGGGTGGCCGAAAGTGGCCAGGCCCGAACCGGCCTTGACCAGCAGTGCATCGGCATGGCCGTGGTAGCAGCCTTCGAACTTGACGATGCGGCTGCGCCCGGTGGCACCGCGCGCCAGGCGGATCGCGCTCATGCAGGCTTCGGTGCCGCTGCTGACGAGCCGCACCTGCTCCACGCTCGGTACCTGGGCGATGATCGCCTCCGCCAGTTCGACTTCGCGTTCGGTCGGGGCGCCGAAGCTGAAGCCGTCGGCGGCGGCGTGTTGCACTGCTTCCAGCACCGCCGGGTGACCGTGGCCCAGGATCATCGGCCCCCACGAGCCGATGTAGTCCAGGTAGGACTTGTCTTCAGCGTCCCAGATGCGCGCACCTTGCCCGCGGCTGATGAAACGCGGTGTGCCGCCGACGGCGCGGAAGGCGCGCACTGGCGAGTTAACGCCACCGGGTATGACTTGCTGCGCGCGTTCGAACAGCGCTTGGTTGTTTCCCGAAACAGCAGGGCCGGTCATGCTAGTGAACCCGCCGCGGTGCGCCGTCGCTCTTCGGCCCTTCGGGCTCGGGTGTGGCGCTGCCATCTTCGCCTTCCTCGCCCTCTTCGGGCGGCGGCAGCGCCCAGAAAAAGCGATCGGGCACGATGTGACCCATGCCGGGGCGGAAGCCCGCGTCCAGGCTCTGGTCCAGGAACGACAGCGCCTCGGCCACCGCCGACTGCAGTTCGCTGCCGGCCGCCAGCAAGGCGGCCAGGGCGGCGGCCAGGGTGTCGCCGGCGCCCATGAAGGCGGTGTCGAAGCGTTCGAACTTCTCGCCGGTGATGGCGCCCTGCGGCGAGGCCAGGATGTTGTCGATGTACTGCTCGGGCCCTTTGCCCGGTGTGAGCATCACGCCCGTGACCAGCACGTAGCGCGTGCCGTGCTCACCGGCGGCCACCGCCAGTTCACGCGCCGAAGGCGGGCGTTCGTTGTCCCATTCGGGCAACAGGAAGTCGCGCAGCGTTTGGTGGCTGCCCACCAGCACCTCGGTGGCCGGCAGGATCAACTCGCGGAAGGCTTCCAGGTACTGCTGCAACGCGTCTTCTTCCAGCCAGGCCAGGTTCGGCAGATACGACACCAGCGGAATGTCGGTGTAGTCGGACAGCACCTCGGCCACGGCCGCTACGTTGTCGGCACTGCCCAGGAAGCCGACCTTCCAGCCGGCGATGGTGACGTCTTCCAGAATGGTGCGGGCCTGCTCGGCGACGATCTCGGCGTCGAGTTCGTGCTGGTCGAAGGTGTCGGCGGTGTCGCGCATCACGATGGCAGTCACCACCGGCAGCGCATGTGCGCCCATGGCCGAGATGGTGGCGACGTCGCCGGCCATGCCGCCAGCGCCGCTGGGGTCGCTGGCGTTGAAGCACAGCACGCTGGCCGGCGGGGGTTCCGGGTTCGGGTCTTCGGTGGCGGTGGCGGGGATCGGTTCGGGGGTCATCGGATGGTGTTGGAGACTTGGCTTCGGCAGCGCGAAAGACGCGAAACTGGCCGGTAAAAGACCTCTAGCAAAGTCTTAGCAACTGACTGCAGGTGCCCACAATGCAACATCATTTCTAGGTTGGGCCTGGCTACAATCCCGGCCCATTGTAGTGACGTGACAGCTGTACAACGTGATCGAATCGACGAGCAAATCAGAGACCCAGTACAGCACCTGGATGTGCCTGATCTGTGGCTGGATCTACGACGAAGCCACCGGCGACCCGGAAACCGGCATTTCAGCCGGCACTGTCTGGGCCGATATATCCATGAACTGGACATGCCCGGAGTGCGGTGCCCGCAAGGAAGACTTCGAGATGGTCCAGATCTAACCCGGGCTCGCCCGGCCCTGCCGAGGGCCGCATCGCAGCCCTGGCCACACCACCATTAGGAGTGCGTCACTTGGAGATTCAGGGGCTGGGCGGCGAAGGCGCCGTTGCGGACGCCATGGCGGGCGTCAAAGTGCTGGTCATCGACGACAGCAACACGATCCGGCGCAGTGCTGAGATCTTTCTGCGCCAGGGCGGCCATGAAGTGCTGTTGGCCGAAGACGGATTCGACGGCCTGGGCAAGGTCCACGACCATGCGCCGGATCTGATCTTCTGCGACATCCTGATGCCACGACTGGACGGTTACCAGACCTGCGCCATCATCAAGCGCAACCCCCGCTTCGCCCACGTGCCGGTGATCATGCTGTCGAGCAAAGACGGCCTGTTCGACAAGGCGCGCGGCCGCATGGTGGGGTCGCAGGACTACCTGACGAAACCCTTTACGAAGGAACAGTTGCTGCGCACGGTGGAGTCGTTCCGCCCGGTCGCTGCATGAACGCTGCATGAAAGCTGCCTAAGGCCCGCCATGTCGATCCACCACATCCTCGTCGTCGACGATTCCAAGACCGAACTGCATCATCTATCGGAGCTTCTGGGCAAGCAGGGCTTTGCGGTGCGTACCGCCGAAAACGGCGAAGACGCGCTGCGCCGCCTGGCCGAACACAAGCCCGACCTGATCCTGATGGACGTGGTGATGCCCGGCCAGAACGGCTTTCAGCTCACCCGCAGCATCACCCGCGACCCGCGCTTCGCCGATGTGCCGGTGATCATGTGCACCAGCAAGAACCAGGAAACCGACAAGGTCTGGGGCATGCGCCAAGGCGCACGCGACTACATCGTCAAGCCGGTCAACGGGGACGAGCTCGTCAACAAGATTCGCGCGTTTGATTAAACCGATATGGCCAACCGAGAAGCCCTGCGCGAACTCCAGAGCCGGCTGGCCCAGCGGCTGGCGGCGGCGCGCACCGAAACCCCGAAGCAGTCCTGGTTGGCAGTCGAATGCGCCGACGTGGGTCTGCTGCTGCCGCTGGCCAGTGCCGGCGAAATCTTTCCACTGAGCGTTTTGACGCCGGTGCCGCACACCGAGGGCTGGTTCCTCGGGGTGGCCAATTTGCGGGGCAACCTGCACGGCGTGGTCGACCTGGCGGCCTTCCTCGGCTTGCGGGCGCCGCTTGCGCTGGACGCGTTGCGCGAACAATCCCGCATCGTCGCTTTCAACCCGGCCCACGGCGCGCACTGTGCAGTGTTGGTGGACCGGCTGGCGGGTTTGCGCAGCACCGATCAGTTGAGTGCCGAAGCCGAAGCCCCCCAGGACCTGCGTCCGGGCTTCGCCGGCACGCTCTGGCGTGACGCGGCGGGCCGCACCTGGCAAGAGATCGACCTTTCCGCGCTGGCGCGCAACCGCCGGTTCCTCGCCATCGCGGCTTGACGGCGCCGCGCTTCGCACGCCTTGCCAAGCAAGCTGTACAGACTGGAAAGCAGACCCCCATGAATCTCACCGATCGCACTCCGGGCGAGTCGCACGCCAAAGGCAGCGCCGCAGACTTCGACGAACTGGCATTGGCCGACAACCCGATGGAAGCCACGATGCGGCTGCACCCCGGCATGGCGATGCCAGCCGGCGTGGGAAGCTATCCGTACGCGGCCCGCGCGCCCGTCGACTACGGCCGCGATCTCGACAGCGAAGCCGAAGGCCACGCGTCGATCATTTCCGAGGCGGCGCCGTCAGAGCTGGCAGCCGATTTCGCCGGCATGGCAGCCGCCGAGGACTTCGCTGCGGACTCTACTTTCGACAGCGGCCTGCCGGCGGTCGGCAACTGGCCGCTGGCGCGTCAGCAGCGCACGATGCTGGCGCTGTTCGTGGCCGGGCTGCTCGGTCTGCTGGTGGTGGGCGGGTTGACGATCGTGGCCAGCGGGCGCAGTGCTGCGCAGGTGGCTGCCGTGGGGCAGGCCACGACCCAGTCGCAGCGTCTGGCCAAGTCGGTTTCGCAGGCGCTGATCGGGCAGCCGGCGGCTTTTCCCGAGGTCGCCGACAGTGCTGCTGTGCTGTCGGGCAACGTGCGCAGTCTGAAAACCGGCGAAGGCGCTGTGGCAGCGGCACCCGCAGGCCTGCAGGGCGAGATCGACGCGCTGCTGCCGCTGGTGGACCGCGCCGAGAAGAACGCCAAGGTGGTGCTCGATCAGCGCCAGGCACTGACCCAGGTGGGCCAGTCGCTGCGTAGCATCAACCGCCAGAGCGGCGACCTGCTGGAAACGGCAGAGACGGTGTCTTCATTGAAGTTGCAGGCCGGGGCCTCGGCGGCCGAGCTTTCTGCCGTAGGCCAGTTGGTGATGCTGACGCAGCGCATCGGCAAGAGCGCGAACGAGTTTCTGACATCGGACGGTGTCAGCGACGAAGCGGTGTTCCTGCTCGGCAAGGACCTCAATTCCTTCCGCGAGATCGCCAAAGGCGTGGCCGACGGCAGCACCGAGCTGCGTCTGCCCGCCACCCGCGACCCGGCGACCCGCGAAAAGCTGCAGCAGCTCATGGGGCAGTACGAGAAGACCCGCACCGAAGCCAGCGCGATCCTCGGCAACCTGCAGGGGCTGGTGGCGGCACGCGGTGCGCAAGTCGCCATCATCAGCGACAGCGAGCCACTGCGTCGTGACCTGGACCAGTTGCAGACTGGGCTGTCGGCACACGGCGGCTTCGGCCCGTTGCCACTGGCGGCCGGCTTGCTGTCGCTGGCGCTGTTGCTGGCCGGTGGCTTTGGGCTGCTGCGGCTGTTCGTGGTCGACCAGACCGGACGCTCACGCGTTGCCGAAGGCCAGCGACTCGAAGCCGAACGGCAGGAGCAGGAAGCCAAGCGCGTCAACGACGCCAACCAGGCCGCGATTTTGCGGCTGATGAACGAACTGCAGACCGTCGCTGAAGGCGACCTGACCCAGCAAGCCACGGTGACCGAAGACATCACCGGCGCCATCGCCGACTCCGTCAACTACACGGTCGAAGAGCTGCGTTCGCTGGTGTCGCAGGTGCAGGACACGGTGGGCCGTGTGACCGACACCACGCAACAGGTGGAACAAACCTCGACCGAGCTGCTGGCGGCTTCGACCGAGCAACTGCGCGAAATCCGCGAAACCGGCGAGTCGGTGCTGCAGATGGCCGGCCGCATCAACGACGTGTCTTCACAGGCGCAAAACACCGCGAATGTGGCACGGCAGTCGTTGCAGGCGGCGGAAACCGGCCTGACGGCGGTGCAGAACACGATCGGCGGCATGAACGCGATTCGCGACCAGATTCAGGACACCTCCAAACGCATCAAGCGTCTGGGCGAGTCTTCGCAAGAGATTGGCGAAATCACCGAATTGATCTCCGACATCACCGAGCAGACCAACGTGCTGGCGTTGAACGCCGCGATCCAGGCCGCCAGCGCCGGTGATGCCGGCCGCGGCTTCAGCGTGGTGGCCGAGGAAGTGCAGCGGCTGGCTGAACGTTCCGGCGACGCCACGCGGCAGATCGCTGCCATCGTGCGCACCATCCAGACCGACACCCAGGACGCCGTCGGCGCAATGGAGCGCAGCACGCAGGGTGTGGTCGAAGGCGCGAAGCTTTCAGACGCGGCCGGCGCGGCGCTGGCCGACATCGACCGCGTGACGCACGAACTGTCGGCGCTCATTGAACGCATTTCGAGCGAGGCGCTGCGCGAAGCCGATTCGGCCAACGTGGTGGCGGCCAACATCCAGCACATCTTTGCCGTTACCGAGCAGACCTCGGAAGGCACCCGTTCCACCGCCCGGATGGTGCGGGAACTGTCGCGCACGGCCGAGGAGTTGAAGACCTCGGTGGCGCGGTTCAAGATCGCCTGATCCGACGGAAGCGACATGATCGAAGCCCTCGTCAAACCCGTAGTCAAACCCGCCGCCGCGCAGCCCGCGCGGGTCGAAGTCGAAGCCGTGCCCGCCGACGACCTGAGTCCGCTGGCCTGGGTCCACGGCGAACTGCGCCGCTCGCTCGAATCGGCGCACAAGCTGTTGCGCCGCCACCTGAAGGAAGCCGCTGCGGTGGCCGGCTCGGATGTCGATGCGGTCGACCCGGCGGTGCTGCGCAACGCCCGTGCCCAGTTGCACCAGGGCGTCGGTGCGCTCGAACTCGTGGGGCTGCCCGCGGTGGCCAACGTGTTGCGCGCCAGCGAAGCGGCAGTGCAGCGCATGGCCGCGCGCCCGGTGCTGGTGACCGCGGCGGTGGTCGGCACGATCGAGCAGGTGTCGTTTGCGCTGCTCGACTTTCTGGCGCGGCAACTGGCGGGCAAGCCGGTCTCGCCGCTGCTGCTGTTTCCGCAATACCGCGCCGTGTTGCAACTGGCCGGAGCCGAACGCGAACACCCGGCCGATCTGTGGCCATGCGACTGGCATTGGCGCGAACTCCCGGCCGATCCCGAAGCCACTCCTGGCGCCGCCGATGAAACGGCCCGCAGCGCGATGGAGTCGCAGGTCCTGGCACTGATGCGCGCGCCCGGTGCCGCGGCTTATCGACGCATGAGCGCGCTGTGTGCCGATGTCGGCGCGGGAATGCGTGCGGTCGAAGGGGGCGAGCCCGTCGACGGCACGCTCTTGACGCTCTGGCAACTGGCCGCTGCGGTTTTCGAAGCGCTGAGCGATGGCTTGCTCGACGCCGATATCTACACCCGGCGTATCCCTTCGCGCCTGCTGTCGCAACTGCGCGCGCAGGTCGCCGGCCGCCACGAAAGCGCTGACCGGCTGGCGCGGGACCTGCTGTTTTTCTGCAGCCACGCTCGCGCTGTGCCGGCAGGTGCAGCGCACGCGCCGCGGCTGGCAGCCGTGCGCCACACCTGGCGGCTGGAAACGGCGCCGACGGCCGACTACGAAACCAAACGCCTGGGTCGTTTCGATCCGGCGCAACTCGCTCTGGCGCGCAAGCGCGTGGCAACGGCCAAAGACATCTGGTCGGCAGCGGCCGGTGGCGAAAGCCATCGCAGCAGCGGGCTCGCCGATGCGTTCTCGTTGGTCGGTGATTCGCTCACCCGTCTGCTGCCCAGCGGCGACGCGCTGGCACAAGCCCTGCAGGGCACGGTGGTACAGGTGGCGGCCTCCGGCGCCGAGCCGCCCGCCACGCTGGCCATGGAAGTGGCTACCGCGATGCTGTTCGTCGACGCAACGCTCGAAGACGGCGAGCTCGACCACCCCGAACTGGCTGCGCGCGTGCAGCACCTGGCCAAGCGCATCGACGCGGTGCGCCGCGGTGCCGAACCTGCGCCGCTCGAATCCTGGATGGAAGACCTGTACCGCCGGGTGTCCGACCGCCAGACCATGGGCAGCGTGGTGCAGGAGTTGCGCTGTTCGTTGTCAGAAGTTGAAAAATTGATCGACGGCTTCTTCCGCAACCCGGCCGATCGCAAGCCGTTGCTGTCGGTGCCGGCGCAGTTGTCGGCGATGCGCGGCGTCTTGTCGGTGCTGGGTCTCGACCATGCGTCGCAGGCGGTGCTGCGCATGCGTGGCGATGTCGATGCACTGATGGCCGAACCAGGTCCTGCGGCGCACGACACGCGCCCGGCTTTGTTCGACCACCTGGCGGACAACCTGGGCGCCTTGAGTTTTCTGATCGACATGATCAGCGTGCAGCCGCAGCTGGCCAAGTCGCTGTTCCGCTTCGACCCCGCCACCGGCAATCTGAACGCGGTGATGGGTCTGGGCGACCGCGGCGCCGCTGTTGCCGACTTCGCCGCCACAGCAATCGAGTCCGAAGACACGCTGCCGGCAACCGAGGCCCAACCTTCGCCGATGCAGCCGACTGCACCGATGCTGCTGGTGGACCTGGACGACGGCGAACCGGTCGGCACCCAACCGGCAGAGAACCCAACTGACGAATCGTTCCAGCCGATCCCATCGGTGTCGGTGCTCAGTGGCCTGGAAGACGACGCCGAAATGCGCGAGGTCTTCGTCGAAGAAGCCCGCGAAGTCGTTGCCGAGGGACTGGCGACACTGGCGCGGCTGGCCGAAACGCCCGACGACAGCGCCGACTTGACCGCGCTGCGCCGCGCCTTCCACACCTTGAAGGGCAGTTCGCGGATGGTCGGCCTGTTCGACTTCGGTGACGCCGGCTGGTCCTGTGAGCAGATCTACAACGCGCAGCTGGCGCAAGCGCCGCAGATGGACGCGCGCCTTAACGCCTTCACGCAGCAGGCGCTCGCGTACCTGGCCGACTGGGTCGAAGCCATTGCGGCAGGGGTCGACCGTGGGCACCATGCCGGCGCCGTCGTGGCGGCGGCCGATGCGTTGCGGCTCGACGCCGCGCCGGTAGCGATCGTGTTGCCATGGGCCGACGCTGCGGATCGGTCCGCACCAGACGAGACGGTGTCGTTCGCGGAAAAGACCGAAACCTTCCCGAGGTTGCCGGACCTGCCGGGTTTGCTGGACTTGCCGGACCTGCCGAACTTGCCGCTTGCGACCGAAGTGGTCGACTTCGAATTCAGGCTCGACGACGCGGGCCCGGACCAAGCCCTGGCGCCGCCGGCGACGCTGTCCGATCGGGTGCCGAATCTGCCGAGCGCCGACGACTTGGATCTGCCTGCGCCGACGCTGGCGTTTGACAGGGCGGACGATCCCGACTTCGCCCTGGATCTGGATGGGGGCTCGGACCTGGGCGGGCACGGCACGGTGCCGCCGGCACTGCCTGAAGCCGAGACGCTGGAACTCAGCGACGACGCATTCGGCGGCATCTTCGACGCCCCTGCGACCGCCGATACCGATTCGGATGGGCTGCCTGCAGCCGCTGTCGACGGAGCGTCCGAGCCCGAGCCGACATTCGAACCGGCGCCGCAAGCAGAGGCCACAGAAGCTCTGCCACAACCGACCGTGACCGAACTCGCGGTGACGCTGCAGGCGGAGCCGGTTGAGGAAGAAGCAGAGGCGGTCGACGCCGTCGCAAACGGCGATGTGGCCGCTGCTGCCGAACCGGTTGAAGCCAGCTCCGAAGAACACCCGCTCGAAGACGAGCAGGTGCGCGTGATCGGCCCGTTGCGCATCGGCATTCCGTTGTTCAACATCTATCTCAACGAAGCCGACGAGCTGTCTCGCCGCTTGTGTACCGAGTTGGCCGAGTGGTCGCAGGAAAGCGAGCATCAGCCGGTGCCCGAGTCCGCCGTGGCCCGCGCCCATTCGCTGGCGGGCAGTTCCGCCACCGTCGGTTACGTCGAGTTGTCGGCTCTGGCAAGGTCGCTGGAACATGCCTTGATGCGCTCGCATGCTGCCGGGCATGGTCGAGAGGACGAGCCGGCGTTGTTCGTCGACGCCGGTGACGAAATCCGGCGCCTGCTGCACCAGTTCGCCGCGGGCTTCCTGCGGCCCGTGCCTGCCGTGCTGATGGAGCGCTTGGCCGAACACGAACGCCTGCCCGTCGAGCACGCGCTCGAAGTGGCGCCCGAGCTGGCTGTGGCGGTGTCGGCTGAAGGACTGCTCAACGAGCCCGAGGCCTCGGCGGACGCTGCCGCTGATGCCATCGATGCCGTCGATGCCGTCGATGCCGTCGAT
>JALYUN010000281.1 GCA_030853725.1 Pseudomonadota bacterium
AGATTGATCCGCTGGCCCGCTCGGGTTGCGCGGCGCCGCGGTAGATCCAGCACCATATCGGCGACCTCCAGCCGGTCGGCCGGCAGTGGTGCGCTGCCGCGGCGCAACAGGCTGCGCACGCGCGCCAGCAGTTCCGCAAAGGCGAAGGGCTTGACCAGGTAGTCGTCTGCGCCGAGCTCCAGCCCCTTGACGCGGTCGTCCACGCTGTCGCGCGCCGTCAGGAACAGCACCGGCGTGCGCTGCCCGGCCTGCCTGATGGACTGCAGGATGCGCCAGCCATCGACGTCGGGCAACATGACGTCCAGCAAGAGCAGGTCGTAGGTTTCGGTCATCGCCAGATGATGCGCATCGAGCCCATTGCGCGCCAGGTCGACGACAAAGCCGGCCTCGGTCAGGCCTTGGCGCACATAGTCTCCGGTCTTGACTTCGTCTTCAACGACCAACAGTTTCATGGGTTGTCCTACATGTCCGCACGCGCGCCGGCTGGGGTGTCGGGAGCGATGTGCGACGCCGCTCCGGGTTTGGTCCGATCAGCTTATGGCCGCCGTGCTGCCAGCCACATGACTGCTCGATGACATCAATGTAATGCGACCGTCATCGCCCGGTTGGGGCGTGGTGGCGAACATGCAGACATTGGTGTTGGGGCCTGCGCGCCCAAGCCCCATTCGCTGTCAATTGAAGGAACCAACCATGCTGAACCGAGCGCTCTACGCCGACCTGGCACAGCCGTCACGCCGACGATTCGTCCACGGGCTGGCGGCCGGTGGCGTGGTGCTGGGGCTTGCGCCCTTCGCCAGGTCACTGCGTGCCGCAGAGCCCACCGGCAGCAGCGCACCTGAACTGCGCGGCACCGTCTTCAATCTGGACATTGGCGAGACACCGGTCAACTTCACCGGCGCTGCACGGGTCGCCACCACCATCAACGGCTCGGTACCGGCACCCACCCTGCGCTGGCGCGAAGGTGACGAGATCACGATCCACGTCAGGAACCGGCTGCAGGAATCAACCTCGATCCACTGGCACGGGATCATCCTGCCGTTCCAGATGGATGGTGTGCCCGGCCTCAGCTTTGCTGGCATCCCGGCGGGGGCGACCTTCACGTACCGCTTCAAGGTCGAACAAAGCGGCACCTATTGGTACCACTCACATTCCGGCTTTCAGGAGCAGACCGGCATGTACGGCGCCATCGTCGTGGAGCCGCGCGGTGGCCCCGCCAAGGGCGAGCGCGACCACGTGCTGCTGCTGTCCGACTGGACCGACGAAAACCCGATGCGCATGCTGGCCAAGCTGAAGACGCAGAGCGACATCTACAACTACAACCGGCCCACCGCGCAGGACTTCGCCCGCGACGTGTCCAAGCATGGACTGCGCGCTGCGCTGCAGAAGCGCCAGATGTGGAACCAGATGCGGATGAACCCGACGGACCTGTCGGACATGTCCAGCGCCACGATGACCTACCTGATGAACGGCAACACGTCCACCGGCAACTGGACCGGCATGTTCCGCCCGGGCGAAAAGCTGCGTCTGCGCTGCATCAACGGGTCGGCCAACACCTTCTACGACGTGCGCATCCCAGGCTTGAAGCTGACCGTGGTGCAGTCCGATGGCAACGACATCGACCCGGTGACCGTCGACGAGTTCCGCTTCGGCCCGGGCGAGACCTACGACGTGCTGGTGACGCCGAAAGACGACGCGTACACGGTGTTCGCGCAGTCCATCGACCGCACCGGCTACGCCCGCGGCACCCTGGCTGCACGGGCCGGCCTCACCGCGCCCGTGCCAGCCCTCGACCTGGCCCAGCCCCTGACCATGGCCGACATGATGGGCGCGATGGGCATGGGCAGCATGGCCGGCATGGACCACGGGGCGATGTCCGGCATGAAGCCCATGGACCACAGCGCGATGGCCGGCATGCAGGGCATGGACCACAGCGCAATGGCAGGAATGGGAGCACCGGCCGGCATCCCGATCAGCCAGGGCGTGCGGCACGCCCGCACTGAATACGGCGCCAGCACCGACATGCGCGTCGACATGCCGCGCAACAACCTGGACGACCCCGGCGTGGGCCTGCGCGACAACGGCCGCCGCGTGCTGACGCTGTCTGACCTGCACACAGTCGGTGGGCCGCTGGACCCCCGCGGTGCCGAGCGCGAACTGGAGCTGCACCTGACCGGCAACATGGAGCGCTACACCTGGTCGTTCGACGGCCTTGAATTTGGCCAGTCGACCCCCGTGGCGCTGCGCTATGGCGAGCGCGTGCGGATCATCCTGAGCAACGACACGATGATGACCCACCCGATGCACCTGCACGGCATGTGGAGCGAGCTCGAAGCGCCAGATGGCAGCTTCCAGGCCCGTCGCCACACCATCCCGGTGCAGCCGGCTCAGAAGATCAGCTTCCTCTTGACAGCGGACGCGCTCGGACGCTGGGCCTGGCACTGCCACCTGTTGACGCACATGGAAGCCGGCATGTTCCGCGAAGTGGTGGTCGCATGAGCCGGCGCAGGAGCGTCGTGCAGCAGGCGGTGGTGGGGCCGAAAACTGGCGCGCTGCCGGCAGCGGTGGTGGCGCTGCTCGTCGCGCTGGCAACCGCCGCGCCGGAGGTGCAAGCTTCTGAGCCCGCGGCAAAGAGCGAGGGCCATGCCGGCCACGCCGAGATGGCCCCCGCAGAACAAATGGACACGCTGGGGCCGCCGCAAGGCTCGCCTGCTTATCCTGAAGGCCAGAAAGCCGCGGCGCCCGCGATGGACGATGGATCGATGCAGATGCCGATGCCGATGCAGATGCCGATGCCGATGCAGATGCAGATGCAGATGCAGGGCGGCAGCGCACCGCCCGATGCGCGGGATCCGCATGCTTACGCGAACGGATACACCCGAAGCAGTGGACCGTACGCCCTGGGCGACGGCCCGCACATGGCAGACCAGAAAGCCTTCGCCGGGCTGCTGGTCGACCGGCTGGAATGGCAGCGTTCGAACGGCAACAGTTCGGGTGACTACGACGGCATGGCCTGGTGGGGCACCAGCTACAACCGTGCGGTTGTCAAAGGCGAGGGCGAGATTGTGCGCGGCAAGCTGCGCGGCGCACGCACAGAACTGCTCTGGGGTCACGCCGTGGCCACCTACTGGGACACGCAGGTGGGCCTGCGCATCGACAGCGCCAGCGAGGGTCCGAACCGCAAGTGGCTGGCCTTCGGCGTGCAGGGGCTGGCGCCCTATTGGTTCGAGCTCGAGGCCACCGCCTATGTCGGCAACCAAGGCCGAGCGGCGCTGCGGCTGTCCGGCGAATACGAATTGCTGTTGACGCAGAAGTTGATCTTGCAGCCGCGGATCGAGACCAACTTGTACGGCAAGACCGATGCGGCGAACGGTGTCGGCAGCGGCTTGTCGGACGTCGATGCCGGACTGCGGCTGCGCTATGAATTCAGCCGGCAATTCGCGCCCTATGTGGGTGTGTCCTGGAACGGCAAATTCGGGCGCACCGCCGACCTTGCCAAGTCGGCTGGCCAGGACCGGCGCAACACGCGTTTCGTGGCTGGTGTGCGGTTCTGGTTTTGATCGTTGCTCAGTCAGATCTTCCTGTCTCCGAAAATCAAGGAGGCACCCCATGAAAACTCTCAAGCCATTGCTGTACGCATTTCTGTTGTCGGTGCCGGCCCTCACTTTTGCCCAGGCCGGTCATGACGGACACACCATGCCAGCCAATGGGTCGGTGATGCAGGAAAGTCCGGATCACGCAGCTGCCGGTATGGCAGGCGACGCGAGCAAAGTGATTGCTTCGTGACGAAACGGCCGTACGTGCCGCTGCGCATGGTCCGCAGATAGCCCACGCGCCGGTCGTCGGGGCGCTCGGCATGTGCCCCGGAGGTCATCCCCGCCACCACGCCCACGCCAACCAGGCGAGCAGGAACCAGATCAGGACGATCAGGATGGCACCGACATTGCTGCGAGGTTTTTCCTTGCCGGCCAGCAGCCAGGCGTCGGCGCTCTGGCGACACGCGATCAACACACCACTCGGCAGCAAATAGACGCCCAGCCAGATCAGGCCGGGGAGCAGCAGAATGTCGTCCAGGTAGCCCAGGACCGGGATGAAGTCGGGGATCAG
>JALYUN010000286.1 GCA_030853725.1 Pseudomonadota bacterium
GCTCGGGCATGTCGGTGATGGAGATGAGCCACCGCGGCAAGGAGTTCATGACGATCGCAGCCGAAACCGAGGCGCTGGTGCGCGAGCTGATGGGTATTCCGGCCGGCTACCAGGTGCTGTTCATGCAGGGCGGCGCCATCGCCGAAAACGCGATCGTGCCGATGAACCTGCTGCGCGGCCGGCGCAGCATCGACTTCATCGACACCGGCGAGTGGAGCAAGAAGTCGATCAAGGAAGCGCAGAAGTACGCGGCCGTGAACGTCGCGGCTTCTTCGGAAGAGAGCAGCTACACCACGATCCCGCCGCGCGCCGACTGGCGGCTCGACCCCGACGCGGCCTATGTGCACATCTGCAGCAACGAAACCATCGGCGGCGTCGAGTACCCCGACCCGCCCGACGTCGGCAACGTGCCGCTGGTGGCCGACATGTCCAGCAGCATCCTCTCCCGCCCGGTAGACGTCGCGCGCTATGGTGCGATCTACGGCGGTGCGCAGAAAAACATCGGCCCGGCCGGGTTGACGATCGTCATCGTGCGCAGCGACCTGATCGGGCAGGCGTTGCCGATCACGCCATCGGCTTTCGATTGGAAGACGGTGGCCGAGAACGACAGCATGTACAACACACCGCCCACCTATGCGATCTACATCGCCGGGCTGGTGTTCCAGTGGATCAAGGACCAGGGTGGCCTGCCCGGCATGGAAGTACGCAACCGCGAGAAGGCTGCGCTGCTGTACGACTTCCTGGACCGCAGCAGCTTCTTTCGCAGCCCCGTCGCACGCGAGGTTCGCAGCCTGATGAATGTGCCCTTCAAGCTGGCCGACGAAACGCTGGATGCGGCGTTTCTGAAGGGTGCCGAAACCGACGGCATGGTGCAGTTGAAGGGCCACCGCAGCGTCGGCGGCATGCGGGCCTCGATCTACAACGCCATGCCGATCGAAGGCGTGCAGGCGCTGGTGGACTACATGCGGGTGTTCGAGAGCCGCAATGGCTGAGGCCGCCACCCAGCCGCTGCCGATCCTGCTGCTGAACCAGATTTCGCAGCACGGCCTGGCTCGGCTGCCGGCCGAACGCTTCCACGTCAGCCGCGACGCGACCGAGCCGGTGGCGATCCTGCTGCGCAGCGCCGACCTGCACCGCTACGAGATTCCGGCCAGCGTGCGCGCCGTGGGCCGCGCCGGCGCCGGCACCAACAACATTCCGATCGATGCCTTCAGCGCCCGCGGCATTCCCGTCTTCAATACCCCCGGCGGCAACGCCAACGCGGTCAAGGAGTTGGTGCTGGCCGGCATGTTGCTGGCGGCGCGCAACCTTGCACCGGCACTGACTTTCACGGCGGCGCTGGACCCGGCCGCGCCCGACCTGGATCGTCAGGTCGAAGACGGCAAAAAGGCCTTCGCCGGCTACGAATTGCAAGGCCAGACGCTGGGCATCGTCGGATTGGGCCGCGTCGGCTGCCTGCTGGCCGACGCGGCCATCAAGCTCGGCATGCAGGTGCTGGGCCACGACCCGGAGATCACGGTCGACGCCGCCTGGAGCCTGCCGGCGCAGGTGCGGCGTGCCAGCAGCGTGGCCGAGGTACTGCGCGCGGCCCATTTCGTCAGTCTGCACGTGCCACTGCTCAAGGCGACGCGCGGCCTGGTCGGCGAGCCGAACATCGGTCTGATGCGGCCAGGCTCGGTGCTACTGAACTTCAGCCGCGACGGTGTGGTCGACAACGCGGCGTTGCTGCAGGCCCTGAACGCGCCGGCCGGCACTTCGCTCGGTCATTACGTATGCGACTTCCCGTCAGCCGATCTGCACGGCCACCCGCGCGTGGTGGCGCTGCCGCACCTGGGCGCCAGTACGCGTGAGGCCGAGGACAACTGCGCGGTGATGGTGGCCGAACAACTGCGCGCCTACCTGGAGCACGGCGAGATCGTCAATGCCGTCAACTTCCCGGCGGTAACGCTGCCGCGCGAATCCAACTGGCGCGTGGCCATCGCCAACGCCAACGTGCCCAACATGCTGGGCCAGATCTCTACCGCCATGGCCGAAGCCGGGCTCAACATCCACACCATGGTCAACAAGTCCCGCGGCGAGATGGCCTACACGCTGGTGGACGTGGACAGTGCAGTCTCACCCTCGGTACTACAGAAGCTGCGCAGCATCGGCGGGGTGCTGGCGGTGTCGTACCTGCCGCTGACCTGAGTGGAGACAGCCGACCACGGCCCGCCGCGGCTGCGTTTCGACGGCGCTGGCTGCGCCACCGTCACGCTCGATCGCCCACAGCACCACAACCGGCTGCAC
>JALYUN010000305.1 GCA_030853725.1 Pseudomonadota bacterium
GATCCATCCGGTAGTGGTCCAGGATGCCCTGGCCGGTCTGGAAGTAGGTGGCCCCGGGTGTGATCGACGGCGTCACGAGTCCCTGCAGAAACTCCAGCGCATAGATGTTCGAGCGGCCTGTCAATGCGGTTCGCAGCGCCGGGGGCAGAGCACCCAGCAAGGCCGCCGGAACCTGCCCCCCCAGCCCATCGGCAAAGCCGCGGATGGCGGTGCCGAAGCTGGTGTCGACCCCCGTTTCGAGCTTTTCCTTCTGGAAGAACGCGCCCAGCAACCAGCTGACAGGGCCGCTGCCTGTCGACGAGAAGCGCAGTTCCTGGCTGAAGGTGGAGATGTTGTTTGCCTGGTTCTTGCTGGACAGGTCGGCACCGGTGAAGTCGACGTCCTGGGTCGATGCGTTGGTCTGCTTGCGCTGCGCGGTGATCGACGTCAGTGTGCCGACCGCCGTCTGCCAGTCGACCTGCGCCGACACGCCTTTGCCGGTGAGGCGGTTGGTGGGGTCGGTGTTGAAGACGATGTGGTCGTCGAAGCGGTTCGCCGGGTCGCCGACTGCGGCGCCCAGTCCTGCGGGCGGCGTGGCGCCGATGAACCGGGTCGCCGGCCCATTGAGCAGCGTGACCACCCCGCAGCAGGTTTCCCGGATGCGGTTGTAGTCGCCGATGACGCGCACCGTCAGGTCGTTGCCGGCTTTCCACAGCAGGTCGGCGCGCACCGATTGACGGTCGCGGTCGTTGACCCGGTTGCCCGTGACGTCGTTGCGCAGGTAACCGTCGCGCTGATTGCCGCTGCCTGAGACGCGCAAGGCCACCGTGTCGCTGAGCGGCCCGGTGATCGAGGCCCTCAGCTGCCGCAGGTTGTAGTTGCCCAGACTGAGCGATGCCGTACCGCCGAACTTGAACTGCGGCAACGCCGTGACGATGCTGATGGCGCCAGCCGAGACGTTCTTGCCGAACAGCGTCGACTGGGGGCCGCGCAGCACCTCGATGCGCTGCACTTCGGGCAGGTCGTCCAGGGCCGACGAGGTGCGCGAACGGTAGACGCCGTCGACGAAGACGCCGACCGAGCTTTCGATGCCGTCGTTGCCGCTGCCGTTGCCGAAACCGCGGACGATGAAATTGGTCTGGCCGACGGCATTGAATTGCTGCACCTTCAGCGAAGGCACCACCGACTGCAGGTCGATCAGGTCGGTGATCTGCGCTTTCTCGAGGGTGTCTGCGCTGGTCACCGAAACCGAAATCGGAACGTCCTGCAGTGTCTGTTCGCGCTTGGTCGCGGTGATGATGATGCGGCTGACCGTCGATGCTTCGCTGGCTGTCGTGGCAGCCGGAGCCGAAGCTTCAGCCGATGCCGATGCCGCGGGCGGCGGCGCCTGCTGCGCGCTCGCGCCGACCGCGAGACCGATCGATCCAATTCCCGCAACCCATTGTCTTTTCATGGTGTCGTCTCCTCAACGGCCTCGTGTCGCTCAACTCTGCTGGCCGTGGTTTTAATCTCGACTAGATAATCTAGTCAACGCTAGGTTTACCCTTGGCAGCATCGGTGACCGGTGACGATGGGTCGCGCAAACTCGGGCTCCGGCCATCCCCTTGCAACACCATGCCCAAGCCCCCGACGAAGAGCCTCAAGACCGTGTCGCGCAGCCCGAAGTCGGCCGGCATGCGCGAAGCCATCGTTCGCGCCGCGATCGAGGTCATCAATGAGAAGAGCTATGCCTTCGCGACCCTGACCGCCATCGCTGCGCGTCTGAACCTGCGCGATGCCGCGCTCTATCACTATTTCCCCAACAAACAGGCGCTGGCCTACGCCTGTCACCGCGCATCGCTGGAGCGTTTCGAGCTGCTGCTGTTGGCCACTGACGAAGCGGGTGGCCCCGGCGAGGAAAAACTGCGGCACTTCATGCGCGGCCTGCTCGTGGATGCCGCGCAGAACGGTCCGCAGCTGTACTTCGGGGACTATTACTATCTGGATGCGTCGCAGCGACGCGCGATCTCGAGCTGGGCCGAACGGCTAAAACGCATCCTGATCAAGTTCCTGAAGGAAGGCATGGCCGACGGCACGATCGTGCAGTGCGAGCCGGAACTGGTCGTGCAGTTGCTGCTGGGCATGCTGATCTGGCTCGCCAAGTGGGCGCCAGCGGTCGCCGGACTGACCGTCGACCGGCTGATGAACGCGATCGACGCCTCGGTTTTCAGAGGCCTCGACCGGGGACATCCTTCGCATTGACAGCGGCGCCGTCGCCGCTTCGGTCTGCACCCGCCGCTGGCATTTCCCGCTGGCCGGCCCGCCCAATGTGGCTACAGTGTGCGCACCCGTTGCCGGTCCATCGTGAACCGCGATGTCGCCGGGCACGTCTGACTCGCATCCGCCCATGAATACTGCCGCCCAGACCGACCGCGCAGCCCTGCGCACGCTGCTGCAGCGCATGCCGAAGGCCGAGCTGCACATCCATATCGAAGGCTCGCTGGAGCCGGAGCTGCTCTTCGAGCTTGCCGCGCGCAACAACGTCCGCCTGACCTATCCCAGCGTGCAGGCGCTGCGGGACGCTTACGCCTTCACCAACCTGCAGACCTTCCTGGACATTTACTACGCCGGTGCCAGTGTGTTGGTGAAGGAGGCCGACTTTCACGACCTGGCGTGGGCCTACTTCCAGCGTGCCGCCAGCGACCACGTGGTGCGCGCCGAGTTGTTCTTCGACCCGCAGACACACACCGAACGCGGCGTGCCGATGGCGGCCATCATCGGCGGGCTGCATTCGGCCTGCCAGCGGGCGCAAAAAGAGCTGTCCATCAGCAGTGGGCTGATCCTGTGCTTCCTGCGCCACCTGAGTGAAGGCGATGCTTTCCGTACGCTGGAGCAGGCGCTTGCGCACCGCGACAAGCTGATCGGCGTCGGGCTCGACAGCAGCGAGCAGGGCAATCCGCCGGAAAAGTTCGCGCGCGTGTTCGCGCAGTGCCGAGAACTGGGACTGCACCTGGTGGCGCATGCCGGCGAGGAAGGTCCGCCGGCCTACATCTGGGAAGCGATCGACACCCTGCAGGTCGAGCGCATCGACCATGGGGTGCGCTGCATCGAAGACCTTGCACTGGTACAGCGCCTGCGCGCCGACCGCATCCCGCTGACGGTGTGCCCGCTGTCCAACGTGAAGCTGTGCGTCTACCCGACGTTGTCAGATCACCGCTTGCCCGACCTGCTGAAGGCCGGGTTGTGCGTCACCATCAACAGCGACGACCCGGCCTATTTCGGTGGCTATGTGAACCAGAACTATCTGGACACTTTCGAGGCGCTGCCGCAGTTGGGCCGCGCCGAGGCCTACACGCTGGCACGCAACGGTTTCGAGGCTTCCTTCGCGCCCGATGCGGACAAGGCGCGCTGGATCGCCGAACTCGACGCGGCATTCGCCACCGCGGCCGCACCGAAAGCATAGGCGTCCATGCCCAGCTCACCATGGGTTTGGCTGTCGTGGATCCGGATACCGCCTTGCCCGCAGGGGCTGGCACCAGCCGCGATGAACAGCGGCAGCAAGTGTTCGTCGCTGGGGTGCATCAGCACCGCGTGGGGGGCCTGGCGCCGATAGTCGAACAGGGCTGGCCAGTCGGCGGCCGCGATGCGGTCCGCCATCCAGCCACGGAAGGCCTGGCTTTCGGGCGTGGCGGGCGCGTCGGCAGGGGTTTGCAGACCGCCGGCGAACACACGTTGCAGGTTGTGCGTGATGCTGCCGCTGCCGATCAGCAACACGCCTTCATCGGCCAACGGTGCCAGCGCCCGACCGATCGCGAACAACTCGGCCGGCGATGCGTGCGCCGGCCAAGCCAGCGGCAGCACCGGCACATCGGCATCCGGAAACAGGTAGCGCAACGGGGTCCAGATGCCGTGGTCCAGGCCACCTGCTGCGCTGATGCGGGCATCGATGCCGGCGGCAAGCAGCAGGCTCTGCACCTGCAGCGCCAGCGCCGGGGCACCCGGCACGTCGTAGCGCATCTGGAACAGGCGGCGATCGAAGCCGCCGAAATCGTGAACTGCCCCGTGGCGGACCGCGGCCAAAAGGGTCGGCACAGCGGACGTCGTGTGCGCAGATGCCATCAGCAGCGCGCGCGGTCGGCTGTGCTGTTGCACGATGGCCGGCCCCAGGCGCTGCATGAAGGCCCCCGCTTCCCGCGGGTCCAGCGCGATCATCGGTGAGCCGTGCGAAAGAAACAGGGGCGGAAGCGTTGCGGATTTGTTCATGCCACGATTGCAGCACCCCTGCCAGCGCACACCATGCTGCCGGATTGAATGCAGCATTTGGCCTGCCCGCACCGGGATTCAGAACGCAGGTGCCGCCCCCGGGGTCTTCGCTGCCACCCCCGCCGCGGGTTGTTGCCGTGAGCTACCGTCGCGCGCATGACCGCTGCACCCCGCCCGCCCTTGATCACCGCGCTCGCCTGGCGCCAGACCTTGCGTGACTTTCGCGCGGGCGAGTTGCGCCTGCTTGCCGTTGCGGTGACGCTGGCGGTGGCCGCGTTGACAGCCGTCGGCTTCTTCGCCGACCGGCTCAACACGGGTTTGCATCGCGATGCGCGGCAACTGCTGGGTGGCGATGCGGTGGTCGGCAGCGACCGACCGACGCCACCCGACCTTGCGGCCAAGGCGCGCGAACTGGGTTTGGTCGTCTCCCTCAGTGCGACCTTTCCAAGCATGGGCCGGGCCACGGAAGCGCAAGGCGGCGGCACGCGGCTGGTGGCGGTGAAGGCAGTCGATGCCAGCTACCCTTTGCGCGGGAAGCTGCAGCTTCGCGGCGCCGCGCCAGCGGGCGGTGGCACCGCGGCAACGGAGTCGGTGTCGGCTGCGCCCGCACCCGGCACCGCCTGGGTCGACCCGTCGCTATTGGAAGCGCTGCAGCTGAAGGTCGGCGACATGCTGCTGCTGGGCGACGCGCGGTTGACGATTGCCCGCACGATCGTGATCGAGCCCGATCGCGGAGCCGGAT
>JALYUN010000309.1 GCA_030853725.1 Pseudomonadota bacterium
CCGCAGCCGGCGCCGACCCGTTTATCTACTTCGTGCAGGCGGGCGCTTTCAGCCGCAACGAAGACGCCGAACAGCAACGCGCGCGCCTGGCGTTGACCGGCCAGAGCGCACGCATCACCGAACGCGAACAATCGGGCCGCACCGTCTACCGCGTGCGTCTGGGCCCGTTCAACGTGCGCGCCGATGCCGACGGGCTGCAAGGGCGCCTTCAGGACCAAGGCATCGAAAGCCAGATCGTCCGTGTCGAGAAGCCATGAGGCGGTTGGACGGGCCGGAACTCGGCTGCGCAAGCCGAGTCCACCGCCTGCACCAGACCCCCGACGCCGGCTCGACCCTGGCCCAACCCCGAACTCCAAAGGATTCCAGCCATGAAGCGGCGTGATTTTTCCAAGCAACTCACCGGTGCCGGCTTTGGCCTTGCATTGGCAGGTACCGCCCGTGCCCAGGGCGCGCCGGTCGAAGGCCAGCAGTACGTACGTCTGCAGACCGCAGCCCCGGTGTCTTTGCCGGCGCCTGACAAGAAAATCGAAGTGGTGGAGTTCTTCTCTTATGCCTGCCCCCATTGCTATGCCTTCGAGCCATTGATCGAAGCTTGGGCCAAGCGCCTGCCGCCCGATGTCTACTTCCACCAGGTGCCAGTGGGCTTCAGCGCGGCCTACCAGGTGCTGCAGAAGATGTATTACGCGCTGGAAGACAGTGGGCAGTTGACCGCGCTGCACCGCAAGGTCTTCTACGGCATTCACCAGCAAGGCAAGCACTTCACCAACGAGGCCGATATGGTGGCGTTCGTCACCGCCAGCGGCGGCGACGGCGCCAAATTCAGCAACGCCTTCAAGTCTTTCGGTGTGGCCACGAAAGTGGCGCGCGCCAAGCAGTTGGCCGACGCCTACAAGATAGACGGCGTGCCGGCTGTCGGGGTGCAGGGCCGCTACTACACTGCGGCTTCATTGGCCGGCAGCCACGAGCGTGCGCTGCAGGTGGCCGACTACCTGATTCAACGCGCGCGCCAGCCCGCCTGACCGCGCGCCGCTGTCGAAGCGGGCGCTGACGCCGGTCACCGACCCTATTCGGCGGTCGTCATCCGAAACAATCAGGTGGACGCTTGCAGATAGAATTTATGCAAGTTTCGTGCCGATTCGGCGACCCGTTGATGCCAGCGCTTCCCATGATCATTCGCCGCTTGTCCCGCACCGTGGGTGTGGCCGCGTTCATTGCCCTGATCGGCAGCGTCGGGCTTGGTAGTGCCCGGGCGGCCAAGAACGACCGCAGCCAACCGATGGTGGTGGAAGCCGACCGTCCGGGCACCGTCGACCTGCAGCACCAGTTGGTGACTTTCAACGGCAATGTCGTGATCTCGCAAGGCACCATGGTGCTGCGCGCCGACCGGGTTGAAATGCACGAAATGGCCGACGGCTATCGGGCGGCCACCGCACTCGGCACGCCCGGCAAGCCGGCCACCTGGCGCCAGCGCCGCGACGGCGTCGACGAGGTCGTTGAAGGCAGCGCCAACAAGATCGAATTCGACGGGCGGGCCGACACCCTGCGTTTCATCGGCCAGGGCACGGTGCAACGTTTGCGCGACGGACGCGTGTCCGACGAGATCACCGGCAGCACCATCATCTGGGACAACAACACCGAGGTCTTCAAGGTCGAAGGCGGTACGGCCACCGCGGCCAACCCGAGCGGCCGGGTGCGCGCGGTGCTGAGCCCGCGGGCCGAGCCTGCTTCCGGCGCCGCGTCGGCCGCACCGTCACGAACCGTCATCAGCCCGCCGCTGACGCCGAGCCGCGGGCTCGGTGACAAGCCTTGAGCGTATCGGGCGACCCTGCCGCCGCGCGCGCTTCGGCGACCACGGGTTCCAGCCGGTTGGAAGCCAGCGGCCTGCACAAGCGCTATGGCGCGCGGGTGGTGGTCAGCGACGTGCACCTGTCGGTCGGCGCCGGCGAGATCGTCGGCCTGCTGGGTCCGAACGGCGCTGGCAAAACCACCATCTTCTACATGGTGGTGGGACTGGTGCGGGCCGACGGCGGGCAGATCCACATCGACGGCCAGGCGGTGCACACGCTGCCGATCCACCAGCGTTCACGCCGGGGTCTGTCGTACCTGCCGCAGGAAGCGTCGATCTTCCGCAAGCTGACGGTGGCCGAGAACATCCGCGCGGTGCTGGAGCTGCAGGTCGGCGCCGACGGCCGGGCCTGGAAGCGCAGCCACATCGACGCCTTGCTGGAGCAACTGCTGCTGGACCTGTCGATCGAGAAGTTGCGCGATTCACCGGCCCCGTCGCTGTCGGGCGGCGAGCGGCGCCGGGTCGAGATTGCAAGAGCACTCGCGACCCAGCCGCGCTTCATCTTGCTGGACGAGCCCTTCGCCGGGGTCGACCCGATCGCGGTGATCGAGATCCAGCGCATCGTGAAATTTTTGCGTTCACGCGGTATCGGGGTGTTGATCACCGACCACAACGTGCGCGAAACCCTGGGCATCTGCGACCGGGCCTACATCATCAGCGAAGGTCGCGTGCTGGCCGAAGGAACTCCTCAAGCCATCATCGCCAATGCCGAAGTTCGCAAGGTGTACTTAGGCGAAAACTTCAGAATGTGATCACGAGCCCCCAAGCTTGTCGCTGCGCGCCTTCGCTATCCCCCGAGGGGGCTGGGCCGCCTTGGGAGCGGCCCGGTGTCGGCCCGGGCCCCAAGCTTTCGGCCGCGCGCCTTTGCCGCTCCTGGTCACGTCCCTCGCCTTTCATTTGACGATCCGCTACCCGTCTTGAAACCGTCCCTGCAACTGCGCCTGTCGCAGCACCTGGCGCTGACGCCGCAACTGCAGCAGTCGATCCGGCTGTTGCAGTTGTCGACGTTGGAGCTGCACCAGGAAGTCGGGCAGATGCTCGATGAGAACCCGTTTCTGGAAACCGACGAAGAAAGCGCGCTGACCGCTTTCGAGACACCGCCTGAACGCCAGGCCACCGACAAGCCCGCTTCTGCCGAAGGCGCTGACAACCTCGACAGCAGCGAAGGAGCCGAGGCCACCACCGAGATCCGGGCCGAGGACTTCGGCACCACTGAACGTGAAGATTGGGAAAACGGCACCGAGCAGGAAGATTTCGACGGCATCCGCGAAACGCCGTCGTCCGCCAGCGGATCGGCGCCGGGCGCCGAGGGCGACGACGGCGACCCGAACGAGCGCAACGCCAGCGTCGGCACCCTCGCCGACCATCTGCGTTCGCAGGTTCCGGGCATGCGTTTGTCCGACGACGACCGCGCCGCCTTGCTGGTGCTGATCGACTCGCTCGACATCGACGGCTACCTGGCCGACGAACTGGAAGAGATCGCGCTGCGCCTGGCCGAGATGCTGGCGCTCGACTCCGAAGAAGCGCAGGAGCAGTTGCGTGACCAGTTGCGCTGTGCGCTGCGGTGGCTGCAGAGCCTGGAGCCGACCGGCGTCGGCGCCAGCTCACTGTCGGAATGCCTGGCGCTGCAGCTCGAGGCCACCCCGGCTTGCGCCACCCGTGCGCTGGCGCTGCGCATCAGCGAGCAGCATCTGGAACTGCTGGCGCGGCGCGACATCAAGCGGCTGATGGCCGCCACCGGTGCCGACGAAGACGCCATCCGCGACGCGCAAAACCTGATTCGGACTTGCGAACCCAAGCCCGGGCGCGCCTTCGCACCCGACGAGAACAACATCGTCGTACCCGACGTGGTGGTGCGCAAGACCGGCCGCGGCATGTCGGTCACGCTGAACCCCGACGTGATGCCCAAGCTGCGCATCAATGATTTGTATGCGCAAGCCGTCAAGGGCGGGCGCGGCGGGGGAGGTTCGCCCGGCATGTCGTCGCGGCTGCAAGAAGCACGCTGGTTCGTCAAGAATATTCAGCAGCGTTTCGACACGATCCTGCGCGTCAGCAAGGCCATCGTCGAACGCCAGAAGGCGTTCTTCACCCACGGCGCCATCGCGATGAAGCCATTGGTGCTGCGCGAAATCGCCGAGGAACTGCAACTGCATGAATCGACGATCTCGCGCGTGACCACCGCCAAGTACATGGCCACCCCGCAAGGCACCTTCGAGCTGAAGTATTTCTTCGGCTCGTCGCTGAACACCGAAACCGGTGGCAATGCGTCGAGCACGGCGGTGCGGGCGCTGATCCAGCAGCTCGTCAGCGCCGAAGACGGCGGCAAGCCGTTGTCGGACAACCAGTTGAGCGACATGCTGGAAGAGCAGGGCATCCAGGTGGCGCGGCGCACGGTGGCGAAGTACCGCGAGGCGCTGAAGATCGCGCCGGCGAGTCAGCGCAAGGCCATATGACTGTGCTTTTCCTGCCCTGCGCAGGCGGTGTCGAAGCCCTGCTGGCCGAAGAAGTCGGCCGTATCACCGGCGTGCCGGGCGAGCCGGGCCGCGGCGGGGTCTGGACCGAAGGCAACGAGCGCAGCGCGATGCAGCTCAACCTGGAAAGCCGGCTCGCTCAGCGCGTGCTGTGGCCGTTGATCGAAGGCCCGTATCGGGACGAGCACGACCTCTACGACCTGGCGCGACGCGTTCCCTGGACGCACTGGATCACGCCCGAACAAACGCTGCGCGTGGACGTGGTGGCGATGCGCTCGCCGCTCAAGAGCTTGAATTTCACCACCCTGCGCATCAAGGACGCGGTCTGCGACAGCCTGCGCGACGCCACCGGCGCGCGCCCGAGTGTCGACACCCGCCAGCCCGACCTGCCGCTGATGCTGTTCGTCGGCCCCGACCACGCCACCCTCTATGCCGACACCTCGGGCAACGCCCTCTTCAAACGGGGCTGGCGCGAAGACACCGGCGAAGCCCCGCTGAAAGAAACCCTGGCTGCGGCCATGCTGGCTGCGGCCGGCTGGCAGGGCCGCTCCGTTGACGGCCCGCTGTTCGACCCCTGCTGCGGCGCCGGCACGATCGCCATCGAAGCCGCGCAGATGGCCTGTGGCATCGCCCCCGGCAGCTTGCGTCGCTTCGCTTTCGAACGCATGCTGCCGTTCAAAGACCACCAGGGCGCCTGGCGCGGCCTGCAACAGGCGGCACGGGCCCGCATACACCCGCCGGCGGTGGCGGTGTATGGCGGCGACGTCAGCTTTCGCTTGACCGACTTCGCCACCCGCAACGCCGAACGTGCCGGGGTGCGCCATGCGATCGACTTCAAGACCGCAGACGCACTGCAGCGCCCGCCGCCGGTGGCCGCGGGCACGCTGATGCTGAACCCGCCCTATGGCGAGCGCATGGCGCCCAAAGGCGAGGGCAGCACCACGGCGCGCGAAGGCTTCGAAGGCGGCGGCAGTTCGGCCGACTTCTTCGGCAAGCTGGCCACCCACTGGAAGCGCGACTACGCCGGCTGGACCGCGTGGCTGCTGAGCCCCGACATGAAGTTGCCGGGCCTGATGCGGCTGAAAGAGAGCCGCAGGGTACCGCTGTTCAATGGCGCCATCGAATGCCGGCTGTTCCGCTTCGACATGGTGACGGGCCCCCACGCTCGCTAGCGCTCGCTGCCTGTCGGCTGGTAAGCCGACAGTCGCTCACCAGCCACTCACGAGCGCGCAGGCGCTCGCTCGGTGCGGGTTCGCCCCACCCGAGGGGGCGTTCGCTTGCGGCCCGGCAAAGCCGGCTCCACGGCTCTACCCGATTTCTAACGCTCCGCAGCAATGCCCAGCCGGCGCCACAGTCCCAGCGCGTCGATGCGCTGGTCGATGCGCTCGATCATCGCGTTGTAGGCTGGCTGGCCGACCCCGCCGAAGCGGCGCAGGAACTCTGGCTCGGGCATGTTGGATGGCAGGTCGTCCACGCGCGGCAGGATGTCGGCGGCTTGGATACCGCTGGTCAACGCGCGCTGCAGCGCCAATGGGTCTTCCACCGCCAGCGTGCCGATTCGGGTGCCACTGCGGTCGGCCGCGATGTCGTCGAAGCTGAAGCCGCTACCGCCTTGCGAATCGGCCACTTCCTTGTAGATGCCGACCGCGCGTGACAGCGGGCTGGTGCCTTCGGCTGCGAGTACCGCCGAGACCAGCAGATGTTGCGGCAGGTCTACACGGTCAACCAGCGTGGGATTTAGAAGCGTCGGCTGCGGCCAGTCGCGCGCGTCGGGCAACACACTGTCGACGCGCCGGCCGATGACCAGCAAGGTCAGCACCATCAGCGCCGCACGGTTCTCGTCGGCGCCGGTTTGCGCACGCCCGCTCTCTGCAGCGGCTTCGGTGCGTTGCTGCGCCAGCGCGAACATCGATGTCAGCAATGGTGCCAATGGCAGGCGCCCGTCTTCGGCCACGACTTGCTGCGCCGTCAGGGCCGCCAGATGCTCGGTGTAGACCCGCAGGCGGCGCTGGTCGCCGGCATCGACGAAAGCAGCCAGCAAGCGACGTGACTCACCGCCGCCGCGCCAGACGTAGCTGAGCACCACCTGCCGTGGACCGAACGAAACCTGCTGCACCGCGTCGGCCGTGCGTTCCAGCTCGCCCAGCAGACCGGCTCGCGCAGCCAGCCAGCGCCCAGCGCGTTCGGCCAGCCACGGCGGCAACGGCAGGTGGCCCACGCGCAGCGCCTGCAGTCGCGGCAGCTGATGGCGTGGGCCGGGCGGCGCCTGCACGACCGTCGCATCGATATTGAGCCAGCGACCGAAGATGCCACCGAAAAACTCGCTGAAGGCCGTGCCCGGCAGATGCAGGCTGGTGCGAAGCTCGGCCCGGCCGGAGCCGAGCCGAACCTGGCTGGTGGCCTTCAGCCAGCGCCGTGCAGCGTGGTTCAGAAGCAGTTCCAGATCGCGCTCACCCAGCAGCAGCGTGTGCACCGTGCCGTTGGGCATGCGCCGCGGGTCCTGCGCCCGCAGCAGCGCCATCGCACGGGCCACGTCGGCATGGTCGGGTTCGGCCGCCAGTTCGACGGCGGGCGTGGTCTGCAGCGCCAGCCCGATCGCCACCGTGATCAGCACGGCCGAAATCACCAGCGCCAGCAACAGGCCTCCTGCCAGCGACTTCAGCGAAACCCGGCCATAGGGTCTGCGTTCGAATCGGGCATCGAGGGGCTCCTTCGTCATCCCGCGAGTCTGCCACCGGGTGCGTTGCAAGCAGGGCCGCGGGGCATAATTCCGGGTTGCCTCGGCGAGACCGGGAGCGCCGCCGACCGCTAATTACGTCAACCCGCCGTCAACCCGCCGTCAACCCGCAGCGAGACTCCAAGCCGCGATGTTCAACGTCTTCACGCTCGTCAACGGCCGCCTGGTGCAGGCCGAGATCGACAGCCTGCAGGCGCTGTCCGATCTGCAGCCGGTGTGGGTCGATCTGGAGCAGCCGAGTGAAGAAGAGCAGGGCTGGATCCAGCAGCGCTTCGGGCTGCGCATTCCGTATGACGCGGTCAACAACGACTTGGAAGAATCGGCCCGCTTCTACGAAGAAGACAACGGCGAGTTGCACATCCGTTCGGACTTCCTGATCGACGCCGAAGATCCGAGCAAAGGTGCCGACGCCGCCCCGGCGCGCAACGTGCGCGTGGCCTTCATCCTGCACCAGGGCGTGCTGTTCTCGATCCACAGTGAAGACCTGCCGGTGTTCCGGCTGCTGCGGCTGCGGGCGCGGCGCATTCCGGCGCTGATCGAAGACGCGAAAGACGTGTTGCTGAAGCTGTACGACGCCGACGCCGAGTATTCGGCCGATGCGCTGGAGGGGATTTACGACAAGCTGGAGCTGGTCAGCGCGCGGGTGCTGACCGAAGAGGTCAACGACCAGGCGGCCGGCGCCGCGCTGACTGCGATCGCGCGCGAGGAAGACCTGAACGGCCGCATTCGCCGCAACGTAATGGACACCCGCCGCGCGCTGAGCTTCATGATGCGCAGCCGCATGCTGAACGCCGAGCAGTTCGAAGAGGCGCGCCAGATCATGCGCGACATCGACTCGCTCGACTCGCACACTGCGTTCCTGTTCGACAAGATCAACTTCCTGCTGGACGCCACGGTCGGCTTCATCAATATCAACCAGAACAAGGTCATCAAGATCTTCTCGGTGGCCAGTGTCTCGCTGTTGCCGCCGACCTTGATCGCCAGCATCTACGGCATGAATTTCAAAGCCATGCCGGAGCTGGACTGGGCCTGGGGCTACCCGTATGCGCTGGCGCTGATGGTGGCTTCGGTGGCCGCGCCCTTCATCTACTTCGGACGCAAGGGTTGGTTGCGCTGAACGCCGACACCTCGGGCACCGTGAGCTGCGGGGTGGCATCGGCCCATGCCGGCGACGACAGCGAGATGCTGCTGCAACGTGCCGTCGCGGCCTGGTACGCGGCCAAGCGCGGCGGGCGCAACCGCGCCGAGGGTTAAGAGGTTGAGCGGGGTTGCCCTTTAAGGACTGAGGCGTCGGCTTTGCTGAGGCCGGCGCCGCAAACCGAGCCAGATCACCGTGGCCACCACGATCAGCCCTCCCAGCACCTGGATCGCAGCAACGGTCTGACCCAGCACGGCCCAGGCCAGCACCAACGCGAAGATCGGCTCGACATTCATGATTGCCGAGTTGCCCACCACGCCCAGCTTGGGCAACACCGTGAACATGATCGTGAAGGCCGTGCCGTAGAGCAGCGTCAAGAGCGTCAGGCCGACCCAGCCGGCCGTGGCATTCGGCAGGTGCAGCCCGCCTTGCAGCGTGGACGCGGCCAGCGCCACCACCGCCACGATCGACATCGTGGTGGCGGTGCGCAAGCGGCCGTCCAGGTCACCGGCTTCGTGCTGCGTCAGCACCAACGCCAGCCCGAAGGTGGCCGCCGCGGCCAGGGCGAAGCCGACGCCACCGCCGATGCGCTGCCACTGCCCGGCTGCCCCGAGTCCCGACGCTGCGCCCAGAACGTCCAGCGCCAAAGCCAGGCCCAGCAGCATCACCGGCATGGCAAGCAACACCCGGCGTTCGGCACGGTGGCCGTAAGCGACGCGAGCCCACAGCGCGGTCCACAGCGGGTAGGTGTTGAAGGCCAGCAGCGCCAGCGCCACCGGCAGCCGTGCCACGGCGGAGTACAAGCACAGGCTCTGCACCGCGATCAGCCCGCCGATGGCCGGCAGGGCCCGCCAGTGGCGCCGTGTCAACCGCACCGGAACCTGGCGAATGAACAGCAGCGCGCTGACCACCAGCGCGGTCAGTGCGCTGCGACAGGCCACGGCGGTGACGACATCGACGCCGTGGTCGAAAGCGAGCCGCGCGGCGACGTGGTTCGAACCCATCATCAGCGCGATCAGCAACAGGGTTGCGAAGGCCGTCTTGGACAGGCTGCTGGCTGGCGGGTTCATCAGTGCCGCATTGTCGGCGCTGACAAAAATTCAGCGCCGCATGGTCGGCGCCGGGAATGGGCGTGCCGCCGTCAGAGCCCGGTCGTCTTCCGGATCAACGGAAAGTACAGCGCATACGGCACCATCCGCATCAGCTTCAGGAACCACGTGAAGCGTTTCGGAAAGTCGATTTCGAAGGCGCCGCGCTGCCAGCCGTCGACGATCTCGCGCGCGGCTTCCTCGGGCTTGATCAGCGCCGGCATCTTGAAGTCGTTCTGCGCCGTCAGCGGGGTTTCGACGAAACCGGGCGTGATCACCGAGATGCCGAGTCCGATCGGCGACAGGTCCAGGTACATCGTCTCCGCCAAGTTGATCAACGCAGCCTTGGTCGGGCCGTAAGCCAGCGACTGTGGCAACCCGCGGAAGCCTGCCACGCTGGACACCAGGCTGATGTGACCACCGCGGCCGGCCTTGGCCTGCGCCTTCAACTGCGGCAGCACCGCGTCGATCATCACCAGCGCACCGCCGACGTTGACCTTCAAGTGCTTCTGCATCACGTCGAGCTTGAAGTCGGTGGCGCGCATCGGCTCGTAAGTGCCGGCGCAGTACAGCGCCAGGTCGAGGCCGCCGTGTTCCCGCACGACGCGTGCGGCGGCGCGGTGCACGGCGGCGCTGTCGGTGGCGTCCAGCGTGATGGCATGGCTGCCCGGGTGTTGTGCGGTGAAGCTGTCGAGCGCTTCTTGCCCGCGCGCGGACACGATCACGCGCGCGCCGGCCGCATGGAGCCGGCTGGCGGTGGCGCGGCCGATGCCACTGGAGCTCCCGATGAGCCACACCACCTTGCCGTCCCAGGCTTCGATCTTCGGATTCAGCGACATGGTTTCCTGGTCTTTCCTTACGGGGTCGGTTTGTCGAAAGAGAGCGTGACTTCGCCCACCTGGATGCCGAACTTGCTGACGCTGGCCACGTTCAGCATCACGCGCTCGTCGACCAGATACATCCAGTCGTCGAACTGCACGTCATAGACTGTGCCGTCGACCGGCAGCGCGAGCGTGTAGCGCCAGTTCAGCGCGTTGCCGGCGGCCAGCCCCACGGCGGTGCCGACCACGTCGTCGGCGCGGCCGGTGTAGTGACCACTGCCTTCGTCGGTGATGTGCCAGACGCGGCGCTCGGTCTTGCCGTCGGTGTAGGTGAAGCGTTCGTCGAGCGTGCCCTGGCTGCCTTGCCAGGTGCCGGTGAGTTGCACCACGAAGCGCCGCAGCACCTTGCCCGAACGGTCGCGGAACAGGCCGTGCGCCGTCAGTTCACCGTTCAGGTACTGGCGAATGTCGAGCACCGGCTTTTGATCGGCATAGTCGGCCGGCGTTGGCGACGCGCAGCCGCCGAGCAACGTCAACGCCAACAAGGTGGCCGCTGACCAACGCCACCGGAATGGATGCTTCATGACGCTGTCTCCCGCTTCAACCACAAGTTCCACAACAGCCCCGCCGCGGCCAGCTTGAGCACGCACGGCAGCAGGCAATAAGCCACGGTCAACGACCACAACGCCTGCGCGTCGCGCGCGCCAGGCGCATAGCCGAAGGCGCCCAGCAGTGGCAACGCGATGCCGGCCGCCAGCGCCAGGTTCAGCTTGGTCGCCAGGTTCCACCAACCGAAGTAGCTACCTTCGTATCGTTCGGCATGGCCGGCGCGCTGGATCACGCCAGTGAGCAGTGCACTCGGCAGGCTCAGATCGGCGCCGAGCGCAAAGCCGCTGGCCACGCAGACGACCGTGAAGGCAACCACATCGCCACTGCCCAGCAGCGCGGCCCAGCCGAAACTCACGACCGCCAGCGCCATGCCGGCGAGCCAGGCACGCGGCAGGCCGACGCGGTCGACCAGCCGGCCCCACAGCGGCATCGAAAGCGCGCCGGCCGCGAAGTAGCTCGCCAGAAACAGCGGCTCGAAAGTCGGCGCAGCCAAGCGGTCGCGAATAAAGAACAGCACCAGTGTTGCCGGCACTGCGCTGGCCACGCCGTTGACGAGGTAGATCAACAGCAGGCGGCGGAAGTCCGGTGTGTGCAGCGGTGCCAGCAGCGACTGCGGTGGATGCCCTTGGTTCGTGCAGGTGCCCGAGTTCGGACCCGGCCGCGGCGCGCGCGCCAGCAGCACCAGTGCCACGGCCAGGCCGGCGGCGAAGACGATCGTCGAGACCCCGATCCCGGCCACCGAAGGCAACACGCTGGCCACCAACACCCCGACCAGCGCCAAGCCTTCACGCCACGAAACGATGCGTGCGCGCTGGCTTTGGTCGCCACCGAGCCGCGCACCCCAGGCCTGGTGCATGACCGACAGCAGGCTGTAGCTGAGGTAGGTCAGCGTCAGCAGAGCGAAGCACCACAGCAACAGCGGGGTCTGCGTCTGCGTCTGTGCTTGTGTCTGGATCGGCAGCGGCGGAAAGAACAGCCCACGGAAGCCGAGCGCCAGCACCACGGCGGCTGCCGCCGCTGCAGCCAGCACTGTGCCCGGCGAGCGCTGGAACCAGGCGTCCCACAGGCGGCCGATCCACGGGTCGGTCAGCGCGTCGAAGCCGCGCGCGGCAAGCAGCAGCACGCCGAGCGTGACCAGCGGAATACCGAAGGTGCTGGCGTAATGGGCCGGCAGAATCACATACAGCGGCAGCGCCACGAATGCCAGCGGCAGGCCGAGCGCGCCGTAGCACAGGCCTTGAACCGCGCCGCCGCGCCAGACGCCAGCGGATTCGGTTTCGACAGGAGATGCCACGACCGCGTTCATCGCGCCGGCGCAGTTTCGCCCAGCAATGCCTGGCGCAGTTCGGGCTGCGAGGTCTGGGGCGAGAGCCAGATGCCGAAGAACAGCGCGGCAAGCCGCGGGTCGTCGATGCGGCCGGTAGCACGGCCGTTCAGGAACATCTGCAGACCGCGGCCCGGTTCGTTGAGGGCGGTGAGCCGGTCGCCGGACTGCACGGTCGGCAACAGCGGCTGCAGTTGCTGGCGCCAGCGCGCGGCGGTGCTGGGTTCGATCGACGTCTGCAGCCGTAGCTGCTCCAGCGTCTTCTCGACCAGGTCGTGGTGATCGACCTGACGTGCATAGACCGCTTCTACTGCCAGAGGCGTTGTCGCAAAGTCGGTGCCGACCGCTTGTTCACCGCGCCAGAGAACGGCGTCGTAGACGCGAAAGAACAGCACCCGCAGCGTTCCACTGCCTTGCATCTGCGCGCCGGGCAGTGCTGCGGCCACTTCCGGTGGCACCCCTTGCGGAGCAAGCGGCTGCGCCCAGGCTGCGGCGTAGAACAGCGCCGCCCCTGCGGCCAAGGCGTCGCGGCGGACGCGGTTCAAGCGCGGCGCCGCAGCGTGAACTGCATGACGTTGGTGTTGCCGGTGTCGAAGGCCGCTTCGCAGTAAGCCAGGTAGAACTCCCAGATGCGGATGAAGCGGTTGTCGAAACCGAGCTTGCGCACCTGCCGCTGGCGCGCCAGGAACTCTGCGCGCCAGCGGCGCAGGGTTTCGGCGTAGTCGGCACCGAAGGCGCATTCCGCGACCACTTCGAGACCGGCCTTGGCGGCTTCGGCACGGAAGGCGCTGGGGCTCGGCAGCAGACCGCCCGGGAAGATGTACTGCTGGATGAAGTCGGTCGAGCGCAGGTAGCG
>JALYUN010000330.1 GCA_030853725.1 Pseudomonadota bacterium
CCTCGGCGAAGTTCAGCAACTTCTCACCGAGGCCGGTACGGACCATGGCGTCGCCGGTCAGCACGAACAGCGGAATCGCGATCAGCGCAAAGGAATCGACGCCGTCGAAGAGGGCTTCGCCCACCAGCGTCAACGGCAAGGCGTGGGTGCCGACCAGCATGCCGACGGTGCCCAGACCCATGGCGATCCAGAAGGGCACGCCGATGATCAGCAGCGCGAACAGGCCTATGACGGACCAGACGACCGGGTTCATTCGTCGAACATCGCTTTCCCTGCATAGGGTTCGCGTCCGGCGCGCAGATCGCCGAAGTCGCGCCACAGGCCTTGCAGACTGCGGAAGATCACGAGCGCGAAGCCGATCGGCACGGCGGCTTCGAACCAGGCTTTGTTGACGCGCAGGACCGGTGTCTGGCCGTCGAAGCGCAGCAGTTGCTGGGTCGTGTGCAGGCTCCAGTACAGCGCGATACAGGCGAAGGCGATGGTGGCTACTTCAGAGAAGATGTACACCACCGCCTTGCCACCCGGACCCAGCCGCTGCAGCAGGATGTCGAAGCGAATGTGGGCGCGTTCGCGCACCGCATAGGCGGCCCCGATCCAGCCGAGATAGATGAAGGCATAGCGCGCGCCTTCTTCACCCCAGGCCGACGAGAAGTTGAGGCCGAAGCGGCGCACGACCTCCTGCACGATCACCACGCAGCAGAAGGTGTAGAACACCAGCATCGCCCAGCGCTCGCCGTCGCGGTTCAGCGCCTGCAGAAAGGTTTTCATCGCCGGCTTGATGGTGACCTGCTGCCGCCGTTCAGGCTCAGAGCTTGAATTCCGGCACCGTGATCCGCCCCTGGATGCTGGCGGCCTTCTTGAAGTTGTCGAAGGCCGCTAGTGACCCGGCGAACTGCAGCTTGAACTCGTCGTATTCCTTGCGCTGTTCGCCGCAGGTGTCGACCCACAGTTTCATCTCGGCGTCGCTCGGGTTGTAGAACTCGCAGCCACCGGCGCGCAGGATGCGCATCGACTCGGCACGGGCCGGTGCGATCTGGGCGAAGGTCTCCAGTTGGGTTTTCTCGTTGGCCGTGTCGATGGCCTTGCGCAGGTCGGCCGGCAGTTGCTGGTACCAGTCTGCATTGGCTGCGAACATCTGTGCGTCGGGCACCGAGCGGATGTACGCGATGCTTCCCAGCAGGTCGGCGAAGCCGAAGGTGGCCAAGGCCGAGATCGACGGGTCGAGCCCGTCGGCCACGCCCTGCTTGATGGCCGTGGCGGTTTCACCCCAGGGCACGACGGTGGGGTTGGCGCCGGCCATGCGGTAGAAGGTCTGCAGCAGCTTGCTCGGCGGCACGCGCATCTTCATGCCCTGCATGTCGGCCGGCACCTTGACCGCCTTGTAGCCCTTGCGGTTGGCCACCGTGCGCGGGTCGACCGTGAAATAGAACAGCGGCTTGTAGCCCTTGGCCATGACCCGTGGCGTGATCTCGTCGTTCCAGGTTTTACTGGTGACGAGATTGGCGAAGCGCTGGTTGTCGCCGCACCAGTAGGGGATGTTGATCAGGTCGACCATCGGCGCGTAGGGCGAGAAGTTCGACAACGACACCGCACCGCCTTGCACCGTGCCGGCCTGGATTTTCTGCGCCAGTGCGGCCCCGATGCCGAGCTGGCCGGCAGGGTGCAGCTTGACGTACATCTGCCCCTTGGACAACGACTCGACATTGGCTTTGTACTGGCCCTGCATCACCGGGTACTTCACGTAGTCCTCGACCCGGTACTCGGTGGCGAAGAGCATCGTCATCTTGGCTGCCTTCTGCTTCTTCTCTTCGTCGGCCATGGTCTGCGCCATGGCCGAGCGGTCGGTCAGGAAGCCGCCGGTCAGGCCCAGCACCGCGGCGGTGAAGCCGTAGCGCCGTGCGGCCAGCAGGAAAGCGCGGCGCGGATCGGCCGGGTTGAAGTCGTCCTGAAGGTCCTGCGGCTTGCGGGTCATGTCGTCTCCTTGGGGTATGCGGGGTCGGCGGCTGCCGGGTGCGCGCCGGCGTGGCGGATGGCTTCGTCAGCGAACAGGCCCACCGCGAACAGCGTCACGGCGGCGAGCACCAGCGTGAATTCACCCACCGGGCCGAGCGGCCCGGTCGTCACGCGGTGCGACAGCTTCATCACCACCACGTAGCCCGCATAGCCAAGGCCGAGCACGGCGGCCAAGCGGTAGGACCAGCGACGCAGGGTGAGAGCGGTCATGAAGATACGTGGCAAACGGTTTTTTGTAAGCGCTTACAGATGATTGGCTTCCAGCCGAGTGCTGTCAACAGCGTCGCGGGTAGTTCCTGTAGAGGATTTCCCTATGGAAAGCCCGCTGAACCGCCGCGAATCCGCTTCCTACAATGCATGCAACCGCTTACGCACATGAGGCCGACCCGCTCCCCGACCGTCGAAGACGTGGCCCTTGCGGCCGGGGTCTCTACGGCCACCGTTTCGCGGGCGCTGAACACGCCGGACCGGGTACGAACAGCGTTGCGCCAGCGGGTCGAAGCGGCAGTAGAGCGCCTTGGCTACGTGGCCCATGCCGGCGCGCGGGCCTTGAGCCTGCGGCGCAGCGGCACGGTGGGGGTGGTGGTGCCCACGGTCGACAACGCGATCTTCGCCCGCGGCCTGCAGGCCTTCCAGCGCCGTATGGCTGCCGAACGCTACGTGGTGTTGCTGGCGTTCAGCGACTACGACGCGGCGCAGGAAGAAGCACAGGTGATGGCGCTGTTGTCTCGCGGGGTCGACGCGCTGGCGCTGACCGGCATCAGTCAGCGCCCGAGCCTGATGGCGCGACTGGCGCAGCGCGGACTGCCGTGGGTCCACACCGGCAGCTATCCGGCGCCGGCCGGTGCCGCCTGCGTCGGCTTTCGCAACCGCGAGGTCGTCACACGCGCGGTGCGCTATCTGCTCGATCTGAAGCACCGCCGCATTGCGATGCTGGCCGGCATCGCGGCCGACAACGACCGCGTCAGCGACCGCATCGACGGCGTGCGCGAAGCGTTGGCCGCGGCGCGGCTGAAGCTGCCGCCGCGTGCGTTGGTGCAGGCCCCCTACACACTGGCGGCCGCACGAGACGGCACACGTGCGCTGTTGGCCGTCAAGCCGGCGCCCACCGCACTCTTGTGCGGCAATGACGTGCTGGCCTGGGGTGCGCTGCTCGAATGCCAGGCGCAGGCCATCGAAGTGCCGCGCGATCTGTCGATCATCGGTTTCGACGACCTGGAAATGTCGCGCCACTGGCGCCCGGCGCTGACCACCATGCACGTGCCCACCGAGCAGATGTGGACGCAAGCTGCGGAATACCTGTTGGCGCGGCTGGACGGTAGCTTGAACGAGGTGCTGCAGCAGGAAATCGAGGTCGATCTGATCGTGCGCGCTTCGAGCGCCGGGCCGCGCAGGGCGCGTTGACCAAACCTGCGCGGCTGTTGCGCAGCCGTCATCCCGCGCTTTTCAGCCGTGGTCGTGGGGCACGCGCCAGTCCGCCAGTGCAAGCCGATCGACGTCGAGGCCCAACCCCGGCGCTTCACCCAGTGCGGCGTGGCCATCATCGATCGACGCCAACGCACCGCACAGCAGGCTGCGCAACGGATTTGGGTTCGAGTCGATTTCGAGCCAGCCGTCGCCACCGGTCGCCGCCAACAAGTGGGCCGATGCCAGCAGACCCACACCACCGCCCAGGTAGTGCGGGCAGTAGCGCCGGCCGGCAGCGTGGATGCGGCGGGCCAGCGGCAACAGTGCGCTGATGCCGCCCCACTTGGCGGCGTCGGGTTGCAGTACGGCCAGCGCACCGGCGGCCAACGCGGCGTCGAAGGCCGCGTCGCCAGCGATGTTCTCGCCCCCGGCCAGCGGTATCGCGCAGTGGCGCTGCAATTCCAGCCATTCCGCCCACGGCCGGTCGGCGCGCAGCGGCTCTTCCAGCCAGCACAGATCGAAGTCCTGCAGCGTGGGTGCGATCTGGCTGGCTTGCGCCAGCGTCCAGGCCTGGTTGGCGTCGACCATCAAGGGTGCTTCGGACCCCAGCAGGTCGCGCAGCGCGGCCAGGTTCGCGCGGTCGCGTTGCGGATCGAAACCGATCTTCAACTTGAAGCGGCGGTGGCCTTCGGCGCGACAGCGTTCCACGGTTCGTTCCGGCGCCGTCGGGTTGATGCCGCTGGCGTAGACCGGCACCCGGTCGCTGCTGCCGCCCAGCATGCGCCACAGCGGCAGCTTGCGGCGGCGCGCCATCAGGTCCCAGACGGCGATGTCGATGCCGGCGATGGCGTGCGCGAACGGGCCGGGCTCGCCGCTTTGCAGCGCCAGTACTTCGGTGCGCCGGGTCAGTTTGTCGTACAGCGAAGGCGGATCTGCGTAGCCTTCGGTGCCGCAGGCCAGCGGCGCCAGGATGCGGTCGACGAGCCGTGCGCGGTGCTCGGCGCCGGGCTCGGGAAAGTTGCACCAGACCTCGCCCCAGCCGGTGTGGCCGTCGGCGTCGGTGACCTCGACCAACACCATCGGGCGGTCACGCATCAGGCCGAACGAGGTCTGTACCGGCGTCTCGATCGGCGCGCGGTAGACCGAGGTGCGCACCGATCGCAGCTGGATGAAGCTGTCGTCGTTCATCGGAACAAACCCGGCAGCCAGACCCCGGCCGGCAGCCGCACGTCCAGCCCGCGTTGGAACAGCAGCTGCAGCAACAGCACGACCACTAGCGCAATAACCGCATAGCCGATGCTGCGCTTCAGGCTCGGTGCGTCGCGCTCGGCGATCAGCGCCAGCGCCAAGAAGCCGGCACTACTCGTGAGTGTGAAACCGGCGGTTTCCAGCAGCGCCACCCACACCACCAGCACCGCTACCAACGCGCCGCTGCGCAGCAGGCCCCTGGTAATGACAGCGGTATCGCCGCCAGCCGAGGCGGTCTGCGCTCGCGCGCGCTGGCGCCAGATGCGCAGCAGCAACAAGGCACAGCACAGCAGCAGCGCAGCGCCCACCGCTTTCGGGAATATCGACGCGAAGGCCGTGAAGCCCCGCGCCTGCCAAAGAATCGCCACTGCCACGGCGCCCAACAACACCGCCATCACCGCATCGGCCTTGTGCGGCCCGGTCTGGTGGTTCATGGCGATGCCTCCGTCGCCCGTTTCTGCCGCCACCGCGAGAACGCCGGATACAGCAGCGTCAACGCGGCAATGGCCATGATGCCCAGTGAGATCGGTCGGCCGAAGAACATGCCGAGCAGGTTGTCGCCGGCCGAGCCGATCATCCAGGCCTGCACGAAACCCTGTTCGGCCAGCGGCCCCAGGATCAACCCCAACACCATGGGCGCGGCGGCGTAACCAAAGCGGCTCAGCACCCACGCGATGACCCCGGTGGCGAGCATCACCACCACGTCGTCGATATCACCGTGGATGGCAAAGCTGCCCAAGACGGTGAGCAACGCAATCGCCGGCACCAGCAGCGCCTTTGGCACCGCAATGATCGAACTGTAGGCATAGCGCCCCAATACCAGCCCGATCGGCAGCATCAGGATGGTGGCGATCAGCAAGCCGAACATGAAGGTGTAGACGATGCTGCTTTGCTCGGTGAAGAGCGAAGGCCCGGTCTTCACACCCTGCACCAGCAGTGCCCCCAGCACGATGGCGTCGGCCGGTGTGCCCGGAATGCCGAGCACGAGCGTGGGAATGAAACCACCACCGACGGTGGCGTTGTTCGACGATTCGCTGGCGATGATGCCGCTTGGATTGCCGCTGCCGAATCGCACCGGCGACTTCGAAGCACGGCGCGCTTCGGAGTAGGCGATCAACGCCGCGATCGATCCGCCGGCGCCGGGCAGCGCGCCGATGATGGTGCCGATGACGGAGCTGCGCGCCAGGTTCAACTTGTCGCGCCCCAAGATGCCCACTGCTTCGCGCAGCCGAAAGCCCGCGACCTTGCCTTGCACGTCGAGGTGTTCTTCAGTGGTTGACACCAAATCGATCAACACCGGCACGCAGAACATGCCGATCAATGCCGGCACGATGCCCACGCCCGAGAGCAGCAAAGTCGATCCGCCGGTATAGCGAATGTCGCCGCCCACTACGGCGGAGCCGACCAACGCGATCGCCAGACCGATGCAGGCGCTGATGAGCCCCTTCAAGGTGTCGCCTTCGGACAAAGCCGCCACCAGCGTCAGCCCCAATACCGCGAGCCAGAAGTATTCGATGGGCCCGAAGGCCAGCGCGAACTGCGCCAACGGCGGAGCCAGCAGTAGCAGCGCCAGCGCACCGACCAGGCCACCGGCGACCGATGCGAGGCAACTGAGCGTGATGGCCAGGTCGCCGTCGCCGCGCTTGGCCATCGGGTAGCCGTCGAAGGTGGTGGCGATCGACGATGGTGTGCCCGGCGTGTTCAGCAGCACGGCCGAATAGGCGCCGCCGTAGATCGCGCCGGTGTAGATCGCGCCCAGCAGGATCAGCGCCGGGGCCGATGCCATCGTGAAAGTGAAGGGCACCAGCACCGCCACCGCCATCGTCGCGGTCAGGCCGGGCAGGGCGCCGACGACGGTGCCGGCGACCACGCCGATCACCGCCAGGAACAGGTTGAACGGCGCCAGCGCCGCGAGCAGGGTATCGAGCAACATGGGCGCGCGGCGCGAAGATTCCTACTGCGGGTGTCTGCAGACCCGCGGCTTACTTCAGCAGCCCGACCTCACGCGCGGCGGCTTCGTCTTCCTTGGATTGCTTGGCCATGAAAGCAGCCATCTGTGCGTAGTCGATATCGGTCACGACATAGCCGGCATCGACCATGCGCTTGCGGTAGCCGGCGTCCTGGTTGACCTTGGCGAACAGGTCGGATAGTTGCTTGCGTTTGGCTTCCGGTGTGGCCGCCGGCACCGCCACGCCGCGGTAGACGCCAGAGACCATGTCGATACCCAGTTCCTTGAAGGTCGGCACATTCGGGTGCGTCTCCAGCCGCTTGTCCAACGCCACCGCCAGCATCCGCACCTTGTCGCCTTGCTGGATCGCTGCGGTGGTGAAGGTCATGGCGGCGTTGACTTGCTTGCCGAGCATGGCCACCACCGCCGGCGTGGTGCCGCCGAAGGGCACGTAAGTGGTCTTGATGCCGGCCAACTTGTTGAAGGTGGTGGCGCTCAGGTGCGGCCCGGTGTTGGTGCCGCTGCCCGACATCGTGACCGCGCCGGGCTTGGCCTTCGCGGCATCGATCAAATCCTTCAGTGTCTTATAGGGGCTGTCGGCCGGCACCACGATCGCGTCGGGCGTGAGCTGGAACACATAGACCTGCACGATGTCAGCGGTCTTGTAGCCCACGTTCTGCGCCATCGGTTGCAGGATCAGGTGCGGCAGGTTGGTGCCCATCACCACCGTGCCGTCGGCCGGCATCTTGTTCAGCGAAGCCCAGGCGGTGGCGCCGCCGGCACCGGTCTTGTACTGCACCACCACGTCGTCGCCGGAAAACTTCTTCAGCAGCGGTTCCTGAATGCGGGCCGTGACGTCGGACTCGCCGCCCGCCGGGAACGGCAGCACGTAGGTCAGTGTCTCGGCC
>JALYUN010000338.1 GCA_030853725.1 Pseudomonadota bacterium
GCTCGAAGCTGCGCCGCTGGCGAGAAGATCGACCGATAGCAAGTCAGCGGCGCCATGAGACACGCGCTGACACCGATGCCGATCAACACCCGCGCGGCGATCAGCGTGGGCAAGTCAGGTGCCAGTGCGAACGCGATGCAACCGAGCACCGCCAGTACCAACATCCCCATCAAGGTACGTTGCGGACCGAAGCGGTCGAGCGCGCCGCCGAGTGGCAACTGCGTCACCGCGAATCCGAAGAAGAAAGCACCGGCCAGCAGACCCAGATCGGCCGCCTGCAGCCCGAGTTCGCGGCTGAAGACCGGCGCCAACGTGGCCGTTACCGCGCGCAGCAGTGCCGAGAAAAAGTAGACGAACGCGAAAATGCAGAACACCAGCACCGGCGGCGGCCTCGACCGGATCGCATTGCCGCTCAAGGACCGACTCGCAGGCTGTCGAAGAAGATCGCAGCGGTGGCCGCCGGCACGACCCCACCGAAGACCGTGGCCTGGTGCACGCGCGTGCCGTCGGCGAACACCACCAAGCGCACCTGAACTGGCTTGCCGCCGGGCAGATGGCCTTCGAAGACTTCGGCTTCGACGCCAGAAACCGGCGTTCTGCCTGCCACGCGCTGTTCGAACGGCTCGGCCTTGCCTGCCCCGACGTTGGCCATTGCCGTATCGCGCAGCGCCTGCAACGACGGCCCGACGCGCGCTGTGTCAGTCACATCGGCCTGCGCGAAGGCCCAGGTCAGGCCGCCGGCTTCACAACGAAGCAGCTGCAGGGAAACCGGCGAACCCGCCAGCGCGATGCTGCGTTCAGCGCGGTCAGGGCGACAGGGAAATTGCAAGGTGACCCCGCCTTGCCCGGGCCGCACGTCACGCCAGTTCAATGCCGGGCTGCAACCGGTGGCACCCAGCACCAGCAGCGCGGCCACGCCGATGTGGTGAAGCCGGTGGTCACCCCGGGATCGGTCGCGCGCTCTGTGCATGGGGGTGATTATCGAGACGCGCTGCCTTGCCTCGCCAAAGTGTTCTCGGCACGGTGTGCGACGCAAAGGCTTTGTCGCAAAATCGACACCTATGACCCGCGCTTCCCTACCCGTGCCACAAGGTGCCCTGACGGGTGTTCGCGTCCTCGACCTGTCGCGCGTGCTGGCGGGTCCCTGGTGCACCCAGACCCTGGCCGACCTGGGCGCCGAGGTGATCAAGATCGAACGGCCGCCGTCGGCATCCAGCCCTGGCGGTGACGACACCCGGGGCTGGGGGCCGCCATTTCTGAAGGACCGCCACGGCAACGACACCGCAGAAGCGGCGTACTTCCTCGGTGCGAACCGCAACAAGCGATCGGTCGCGATCGACATCGCGCGGCCTGAAGGGCAGACGCTGGTGCACCGCCTGGCTGCTGACAGCGACGTGGTGGTCGAGAACTTCAAGGTCGGCGACATGGCGCGTTACGGTTTGGACGCCCAATCGATGCGCACCCGCCACCCGCGGCTGGTGTACTGCTCGATCACGGGCTACGGGCAAACCGGGCCGTATGCGGACCGGGCCGGCTACGACTATGCGATTCAGGGGCTGGGTGGGTTGATGAGCATCACCGGCGAGCGCGACGACCGCCCTGGCGGCGGCCCGCAGAAAGTGGGCGTGGCCGTAGCCGACCTGTTCACCGGCATGTACGCCACCGTCGCGATCCTGGCCGCGTTGCGCCACCGCGACCTGAGCGGCGAAGGGCAGGTCATCGACATGGCTCTGATCGACGCCCAGGTCGCGATGCTCGCCAACCTGGGCGCCAACTACCTCGTTACCGGCAAGGCCCCAGGCCGCGCCGGTAACGCCCACCAGAACATCGTGCCGTACCAGGTGTTCGCGGTAGCCGACGGCCATCTGATCCTGGCCGTGGGCAACGACAAGCAGTTCCAGCGCTTCTGTGAAGTCGCCGGCTGCCCGGAGCTGCCGCTGGACCCGCGCTTCGCGCGCAATGCGGACCGCGTGCGCCATCGCGATGCGCTGGTCCCGCTGCTGGCAGCCCGCATGTCGGAACGCCCCCGCGCCGACTGGCTGGCCGCGCTGGAAGCCGCCAAGGTGCCGTGCGGTCCGATCAACAATCTGGCCGAGGTCTTTGCCGACCCGCAAGTGCAGGCTCGCGGCATGACGCAGCCCATGCCTCACCCGCTGACCGACTCGTTGCGGCTCGTAGCCAGCCCCATGAAACTGTCGGCAACGCCGCCCACGCTGCGGCGTGCACCACCGCTGCTGGGGCAGCACACCGACGAGGTGTTGGCCGAACTCGAGATCGACCCGGCCGAACGCGCGCGGCTGCGCACGCTCGGTGTCGTTGCTTAGGGTAGAACTCAAAGGCCGAACACGTTGCGCAGAATCGCGCTGCCGTTCTTGCGGCGCCGCGCACCAGGCGCAGTGCGTCTTCGACGCTCATCTGTTTGACATTCTGGAGGATCAGGCAACGTGCTGCCGGGATCGCGGCTTCCGCAGAGCCGTCGATTCGGGTGACGAGTTTGACGAACCTGCGTTGCTGCCCCGGGAACCGCAACAGCTTCGCCGCAGCCTCCAGGACATCGGGCCACAGTATCCGCACCCGCGGGTGGCCGAGAGGTCGTTCTTGCGGCCGGGTTGCGACAACTCGGCCAAAGCGGCGCACAAACCGGTCTCCGCTTCGGCTTCATCGATTGCCGCACGGCCCCGGCCCCGTAGCGAGACGCCTCCGATCTCGGAGGTCCACAACAGGGCTGCCGTAAGATCGCGTCGCCTCATGACCCTGCGCCACAGACCCGTAACGACCGATCCTGCACGCCCTGCGGCGAGGGGGTCAACCCGACCCTCTGGGAGACACCGTTGATCGGCCGCCTGCGCGGTATCCTGGCCGCGAAGACACCGCCGCAGGTTCTGCTGGACGTGCAAGGCGTCGGCTACGAAGTCGACGTGCCCATGAGCAGCTTTTTCAATCTGCCGGCGGTCGGCGAAGCCGTGCTGCTGCTGACGCACTTCGTGGTGCGGGAAGATGCGCAAATCCTGTTCGGCTTTCTGACCGAATCAGAGCGGTCGACCTTCAAACAACTGGTCAGGATCAGCGGCGTGGGACCGCGAACGGCTCTGGCCATCCTTTCGGGACTAAGCGTGTCCGAACTGGCTGCTGCGGTCACGCGCCAGGACAGCGCGCGACTGGTGAAGGTGCCGGGCATCGGCAAGAAGACCGCAGAGCGGCTGCTGCTGGAACTCAAGGACAAGCTGGGTGCCGACCTGCCCTTTCAGGCCGGCGCAGTCAGCGACATCCAAAACGACATCGTGCAGGCTTTGCTGGCGCTCGGCTACAACGAGCGTGAAGCGCAAGCAGCGCTGAAGGCGCTACCGGTGGACCTGAGCGTCAGCGACGGCATCAAGCAAGCGCTGAAGGCACTCAACCGTTAGCTTCGCGACCCTCTTGCTGGATCAGGTCTTCGATCAGCAGGCGGTTGTACTTGGTGGCAATCAACGCACCATGCTTCTGCAGAATTTCGCCGGCACGCGCGGCTTGGTCGTCATCGGGCGCGTAGACCAGCAGCCACGCGCAACCCTGTTGCGAAAGCTCCTGGTAGCGGCGCATCAAGACGATCTCATGGCCGAAGCCTGCCAGTTCGCTGGCGTTGCCGATCATCTCGCGCATCGTGTTGCGTTCTTCCAGCGGACCGTAGTGAATCAGGTCGCGAGCTTCGAAGCCACTGGCCAGCAATGCTTCGCTGGCGGCCTGCGCGCTGGCGTCGTCGGGCAAGCCCGCCACCACATAGCCCACCGGTTTGAAGGCGCCAAAAGATGTCGGCAAGTCGTCTTTTTCGATGCGGTCGGCGGCCATTGGTTATCTCCTTGAAAGCTTCGCGGCAGTCTAAATGGCCAGCGGCCCACCCTTGTCAGACAAACACCCATCAATGCTTGGGCGCCGGGCCTGATTCAGTCGGCGCCTGAACCGCCACCTTGACTTGCACCGTGACCGCGCCAGCGCCCTCGAAACGCAACGTCAGCGGGAAGCTGGTACCGGTCAGCAGCGGCTGCTTCAGGCCGACGAACATCAGGTGCTTGCCACCGGGCTTGAAGGCGACTTCAGCGCCTGCGGGCACCGGCAGGTCCTGAATCTGACGCATGCGCATCACGTCGCCCTGCATTTCCATGGAGTGCAACTCCACCGAGCGGGCCACTGGCGTACTGGCCGAAACCAGTCGGTCGGCCGCGCTGCCGCCGACGATCGTGACGTAGCCACCACCGGAGCCCTGGCCCGCCACCGTGGGCCGGGCCCACGCGGCTTCGGCATGCGGGGCCGATGCCGCCTGCGCCGTGAAGACCGCAGACGCCAGCAATGCCGCCCCCCAACCTCGCATAAGACATCGCCTGTGTTTCATGCTGATTCCCGATTCGAAGTCGCCGATTCTCGCCGGGGTGGCTGGCCATAATCGGCAGCATGGCGATCCAGACCGACGACTTCCAGATTGCGCCGGACCCGCGCGTGCTGAGCGCGGCGGCGATTTCGCCGAAAGAAGAAGCGATCGAGCGCGCACTGCGCCCGAAGGGGCTGGCCGAGTACGTGGGCCAAACGAAGGCGCGCGAGCAGCTAGAAATCTTCATCGGCGCGGCCCGCCTGCGCGAAGAGGCCCTGGACCATGTGCTGCTGTTCGGCCCTCCGGGGCTCGGCAAGACCACGCTGGCGCACATCGTGGCGGCCGAACTCGGCGTCAACCTGCGCCAAACCTCGGGGCCGGTACTGGAGAAGCCCAAGGACCTGGCGGCGATCCTGACCAATCTGGAAAAGAACGATGTGCTCTTCATCGACGAGATCCACCGCCTGAGCCCGGTCGTCGAAGAGATCCTCTACCCGGCGCTGGAGGACTACCAGATCGACATCATGATCGGCGAAGGCCCGGCGGCGCGCAGCATCAAGCTGGAACTGCAGCCCTTCACGCTGGTGGGCGCAACCACCCGCGCCGGCATGTTGACCAACCCGCTGCGCGACCGCTTCGGCATCGTCGCGCGGCTGGAGTTCTACAGCGCCGAAGAACTGACGCGCATCGTCACCCGCTCGGCGGGGCTGCTGAAGGTGCCTACCGACCCTGCCGGCGCGCTGGAGATCGCCCGGCGTTCACGCGGCACGCCGCGCATCGCCAACCGGCTGCTGCGCCGGGTGCGGGACTATGCGCAGGTCAAGGGTGACGGCAGCATCGACGCGGCCGTGGCCGACAAGGCGTTGGCGATGCTCGACGTAGACCCGCTCGGCCTCGATGTGATGGACCGCAAACTGCTCGAAGCCGTGATCCACCGTTTCGACGGCGGGCCGGTGGGGCTGGACAACGTGGCCGCCGCCATTGGCGAAGAAGCCGGCACGATCGAAGACGTAATCGAGCCCTATCTGATCCAGCAAGGTTATCTGCAGCGCACGCCGCGCGGTCGGGTGGCCACCGCCGCGGCCTGGCGCCACCTGGGACTGATTCAGCCCGCGCGAACGGCCGACGGCTTGTTCGACATCTGAGCCGCGCTACCCGCGCGGATCGTGAGCTTCGTCACGCCAGCCGCGCGGTCCGTCGCGTTCTGGCGCCGGCGTAACGTTTTCACGCAATTGCGCGCCTCAAGTCGCCTGCGCCCCCGCCGATACACCCTTGAACCCGCGGTCTGCCCGTGGGTCCGGTGCACAACCCGTTTCGTCCGTGCACCGCAACCTGGGTTCCGGCATGTCCTCTCGACTCCTGCGCGGCTTCACACTGATCGAACTGATGATCACGGTAGCGATAGCCGTGATCCTGATCGCCGTGGCCGCCCCGAGCTTCCAGCAGGCGATCAACGGCAACCGCCTGAACACCGCCGCCAATGAAGTCATCGCGGCGCTGCAACTGGCGCGCGCCGAAGCCATCCGCAACAACCGGCGCGTGGTGTTCTGCCGATCCACCGACGGCAGCGCCTGCAACGCCGACGCCACCACCTGGCCGGGCTGGATCACTTTCGTTGACACCAATTCCGATGGCGTGCGCGACGCGACCGAGCCGGTCATCAAGGCCGGCACCATCGACGCGCCGATCGAACTGCATTCGAGCGCCGCACTGACGGGCCTGGCGGAATCGGTCACGTTCCGTGGCGACGGCACCGCCCGCGCGGCCAACGGCCAGTTGCTGCAGGTGTCGCTGGCTGCCTGTTTGCCCACCACCCGCCCGGCCGAGAACGTGCGCCAGGTCAGCCTCGACTTCGGCAGCCGCACCGCGGTGCGGCGCATCGACGCTGCCGGCGCCTGCAACACGCCCACCGACCAATGACTCCCATGTGCTTCGCAAACATTCGCCGCGCCCGCCACCGCCAACAGGGCGTCGGCCTGATCGAAGTGCTGGTGTCGCTGGTGATCGTCAGCATCGGTCTGCTCGGCGCCGCGGCGCTGCAGGCCACCGCGCTGCGCAACAACCAGGGCAGCTACGAGCGCACGCAAACCTCGATCCTGACGCAAGGCATCTTCGACGCGATGCGGGCCAACCGCGACGGCGTCAGCGCCAATGGCTACAACACTGCCGGCTGGATGTGCGCGGCGCCGGCCAACAGCAGTCTGGCCAGCAGCGACCTCGGCCGCTGGATCGACAACCTGCACCAGCAGATCCAAGCTGACGCCTGCGGCAACATCGACTGTGTCGCGCTCGCGTGCACGGTGCAGATTCGCTGGGACGACTCGCGCGCCACGGGCGGCGCCGCCGCGCAGCTCGTGCAGTCGAGAGCGCAACTGTGAGTGCACACCACGATGCCCGGCGCGACAACGTGAAACGAGCGCACCTCGTGCCCCGCTCGCCGTCTCGTTCGCCGTCTGCGAAGTCGGCCCGCGGCTTCGGCCTGGTGGAGTTGATGGTTGCGCTGGCACTGGGCCTCGTAGTCGTCGGTGGCGCGAGCGTGCTTTTCGTTTCGACCCGGCAAGCCAGCACCAGTACCGAAAACCTGTCGCGGATCCAGGAATCCACACGCACCGGCTACGACCTGATGGTGCGTGAAATCCGCGAAGCGGGTGGGACCCCCTGCGACTCGCAGGTGTTGGTCAGCGACGTGCTGAACGGGGCCCAGAGCGCCACACCCGACTGGTGGGCCACCTGGGGCGAGCCCGTGCGGGGCTTCACCGGCGCAACCGCGTTCGACGGCGTGGCGACCGGCGCAGCGGTCGGCGAACGCGTCGCCGGCACCGGTGCGATCTTGGTGCGCTATGCCGAGCGCCTGAACGGCGTCGCAATCGCTACCCACGTCACCGGCACGCGCACCTTCACCACCACGGTGCTGGACCACGGCGTCGCGGCGGGCGACCTGCTGCTGGCCTGCAACTACAGCCAGGCGGCGATCTTTCAGGCTTCGGCCGTCAACACCGCTAACGGCACGATCCAGCATGCCCTGAGCGCCGGCGCCTCCGGAAATTGCGGCAACGGCCTGGGTCTGCCCACGCTCTGCACTGCCGTCGGCTCGCCCTACGAATTCAGTGCCGGATCGCAGCTAGGCCGCTTCGTGGCGGCAGGCTGGTACATCGGCAACAACGGGCGCGCTGTCAGCGGCGGGCGCTCGCTGTACCGCATCACCCGCGACGGGCCCGAGGAAGTCGCCGACGGCGTCACCGACCTGCAGACCACCTTCCTCGTGACCGGTGCCGCCGACTATGTCGTAGCCACCGCGGTGACCGACTGGGCCACGGTGTTGGCGGCGCGCATCGACCTCACCTTCGAAGGGCCTGACGCCGGCGTGTCCACGGTCGGCCCCGGCGCGCGACTGCACCGGGTCGTTTCCTTCACCGCCAACTTTCGCAACTTGCTGCCATGACACTCCGACCGGGTTCTGTTTCCCGCAAACGCCAGGCTCATCAGCGCCGGACTCACAAGCGCCAGCGCGGCATCTCACTGATCGTCAGCTTGATCTTGATGGTGGTGGCTGCGCTGGTGGCGCTGGGCAGCATGCGCGCCGTGCAGTTGCAAACCCGCATGAGCGGCGCCGCGCATGACCGCAGTCTGGCCTTCCAGGCTGCCGAAGCCGCCTTGCGCGAAGCCGAGCAACGCGCCTTGACCGCGCAGCCGGCCGACTTCCCGGCCCTGGGCTGCACCAGCGGCTTTTGCGCCGAACCGCTGTTGGCCGACGACCCACGCTGGCTCGACGACGCCTTCGCCGGCTGGCGCACCGTCGGGCCGGGCGTGGGCACCGCCGTACGATCCGGCTCGTGAACGCCGTCGGCACGCTGCTCGTCGCGGCGGTCGCGCTCCTGGTG
>JALYUN010000357.1 GCA_030853725.1 Pseudomonadota bacterium
TTGATGTGCCATTGCATCAGCGGCATGCCCAACGCAGCCGCCACCTCTTCGGCCAGCATCGTTTTGCCTGTGCCGGGTTCGCCCTTGACAAGCAGCGGGCGCTGCAAGGTGACGGCGGCATTGACCGCCAGCATCAGGTCAGGGGTGGCGATGTAGTGGTCGGAACCTCGAAATTTCATGGGCAGGCGCGGCAGCGAAGTCAAGGCGTGAGCGGGTGTGGGATCGGGCGAAAAGGGGTCTGATCGGCACCGATGGCACAAGCGGAACGGGTCAGTTTCAGTATAGGTGGCCCCCTATAATGCCGGGTTGCGCTCTTGAACCCCGCGAGTTCCTTTTGATGATCAAGACAACCCTTCCCAAGCTGCTGCCCTGGTTCGCTGCCCTGCTGGTGATGGGCACCGCGCATGCACAGACTGCGGCGCCGGCTGCGGGCGATCCCGCCAAGGGCGAACAGAAGGCATCGATGTGCATCGGCTGCCATGGCATCGAGGGATACCAGGCCAGCTTTCCTGTGGTCTACAAGGTACCGATGATCTCGGGCCAGAACGCCGAGTACATCGTGACCGCGCTGACCGAATACAAAAAAGGCGAGCGCAAGCACCCCACCATGCGCGCTATCGCCGGGTCGATGACCGATGCCGACATGGCCGACCTGGCGGCCTTCTACCACCAGGAAGATGCCGCATCGATCAAGCCGGTGGCCGACTCCCCGCCCGCACCACCGGCCGCGGTCGAAGCTTTGCTGACCAAGGGCGCTTGCGCTTCTTGCCATGGCGCCAACTACAGCAAGCCCATCAGTCCGGCCTATCCGAAGCTGGCGGGGCAGCATGGCGACTATCTCTACATGGCGCTGCGTTCGTACAAGACCGAAGGCAACCCCAATCTGGGCCGCGCCAATGCCATCATGGGAGCGCAGGTCAAGCAGTTCAGCCTGCAGGAACTGAAGACCATCGGGGAGTATCTTTCGACGTTGCCCAGCGAATTGCGTGTGGTGCCGCAGTCGCGCTTCATCAGCCACTGAGCTTCCCCGGCCCGTGAGCGTCAGCGCAGCGCTTGTGCTGTCAGCGCTGCGCCTTCCAACTGCAACAACGCCACCTTGCGGGGCAAGCCGCCGGCATAGCCCGTGAGGCTGCCGTTGTGTCCGACCACGCGATGGCAGGGCACCACGATGCCCAGCGGGTTGCGGCCGATGGCTGCGCCCACCGCACGCACCGCATTCGGACGGCCGATCCCGCGTGCGACCGCGCCGTAGGTGCTGAGCTGGCCGCTGTCGATCTGCAGCAGCGCTTGCCACACGGCTTGCTGGAAGGCGGTGCCCTGAGGATCCAGCGGCAGGCTGAAGCGCTGCAGCTGGCCGCGGAAATAGGCATCGAGTTCGCGCGCTGCCAGCAGCAGATGCGGATGGTCGGGTGCTTCCGGCGCGTCGAGTTCTCCCGGATGGTGGGCTTGGTGGTCGAACCGCACCGCTGTGAGTCCGGCAGCACTGGCTGCCAGGGTCAACGGACCGAGGGGCGAATCGATGCGGCACTGAGCCTGCAGGGGCTTGGCCGGAGGGGCCAGCGCTGCAGGTGACGACCGCGGGGGTGCCCGACCGGGGGTGGCTTCGAAAAGGGGCATGGGCATGGGCATGTCAGCCTCCAGCAGTTTCATTTCAGCTCCATCACAGTTGCTGCGGCAGCAGCCTCGACAGCAGTGGAAGGCATCGCGCCCGAAGGTCCCACCGTCGCAGCTGCTTCCCATGTCGTTTCGAGATGGTGCCAAAGCTGCATCACCGCATAAGCGCGCCAGGGGCGCCAGGCTTCGGCTTGCGCGGTCAGCTGTTTCGGGTCGCGAGAACCCAGGGCGTTCATCAAGCCGATGTCGCTCGCCGGCCACGCATCGGGCCAGGCCAAGGCGCGCATTGCGATCACCTGCGCGGTCCAGTCGCCGACCCCCGGCAAGGCTTTCAGCTGTTGCAGGGTGGTGTGCAGGTCGGCTCCACGGTGCAGTTGCAGCGAACCGCTGACCACTGCTTCCGACAAGGCACGGATGGCGCCGACCCGCTGGCGCACGATACCCAGCTTGCCGATCACTTCGGGATCGGCTTCGGCCAAGGCCTGGGCGCTGGGGAAGAGATGCGTCAGTGCAGCGAACGGGGTGTCCACGGGTTCGCCGTAGCGTGCCACCACCCTCTGCAC
>JALYUN010000001.1 GCA_030853725.1 Pseudomonadota bacterium
ACCATCGACGATCTGGCGCGTGCCGTCGAGAAGACGCTGGCGGTGGGGGCTTACGCAGCCGACAAGGTGCTGGTGGCCGAAGTGGTCGACGGCCTTGCGCGCAATTCGCTCGTCGCCAGTGTGGAAGTGCTGGCTGCCGACGGCCAGACTCTGGCACGCAGCGGCCCGGCCGCCGACGACAGCGCCGGCGCAACAAACCGCTCAACGGCTACCTCTAGCGGCGCGCGCAGCGCGCAGGACAGCCACCGCATTTCGGTCGAACGCCCGCTGATTTCGCCTTTCGACTCGAGCGAACGGGTCGGCCTGCTGCGGATCGACACCGATCAGATTCGCATCGGCGAGGTTGCGCGCAGCGAAGCTCTGACGCTGGCTGCGCTGCTGATCGGGCAGGTCGTGCTGGTGGCCCTGCTGCTATACGTGGCGGCAGCCCGGTTGGTGTCGCAGCCGATCATCACGCTGGCGCGCAAGCTCACGGCGACGCCGGCCGGCGCGGGCGTGCAACTGTCGATTCCGAAGCGCCACGTGCACGACGAGATCGGTGTGCTGGTGCGCGGCGCCAATGCGTTGCTGGCTGCCACCCATGCCGCTCTCGAGCGCGAACGCACCGCCCGCGAAGAGATCGAGTTGACGGTCGAACGCCGCACCGCCGAACTGCGTGCCGCCAAAGACCACGCCGAACAAGCGAGCCGGGCCAAGTCACAGTTTCTGGCCACCATGAGCCATGAAATCCGCACGCCGTTGAACGGTGTGCTGGGCATGAACGAGTTGCTGACCGACAGTCCGCTGCAACCCGAGCAGAAGGCCTGGGCCGAAGCGGTCGGCGTGTCGGGGCGGCACTTGCTGCAAGTCATCAACGACATCCTCGACTTCTCGAAGATCGAAGCCGGCCACCTGACGCTGGAGTCGTTGCCGTTCACGCCTGCACAGGTGGTGCGCGACACCTTGACCATGTTCGATCAGACCGCCCGCGCCAAGGGCTTGTTGCTGTCGTGCCGCGTGCCACCGGGTGAAGACGGGCACCAGGTGCTGGGCGACCCGCTGCGGCTGCGCCAGGTGCTGGCGAACCTGGTCGGCAATGCCATCAAGTTCACCGAACGGGGCGAGGTTTCGGTCGAGCTCGAATCGGCGTCGGTGAACGGCGAAAACGCCCAGCTTCAGATCGTCGTGCGCGACAGTGGCATCGGCATCGAAGCCGCGGCCCACGAGCGGGTGTTCGAACACTTTTCCCAGGCCGACGGTTCGACCACGCGCCGCTATGGCGGCACCGGTCTCGGGCTGTCGATCAGCCGCCGGCTGGTGGAGTCGATGGGAGGCTGCATTCGACTCGACAGCGAACCCGGCCGGGGCTCGGTCTTCAGGGTCGAATTGAGTTTGCCGCTGGCCGCAAAGACCAAGACCCGCGCAGCCAGCGACGCATTGCCACCTTGCCGAACAGCTGCGGCGCTTGCTGTCGAGGCCCGCTCCGTGGCCACAGCAAGTCGGGGCCGCCGCGTACTGCTGGTGGAAGACAACGCGATCAATCAACGCATCGCGACCGCCATGCTCGACAAGCTGGGTCTGCAGGTGGTGCTGGCCGAGAACGGCGCCACTGCAGTGGCACAGATGGCTTGCGACAGCTTCGACCTGGTGCTGATGGACTGCCAGATGCCGGTGATGGACGGCTACGAGGCCACCGCCGCCATTCGCCAACTGCCCAACGGATGCAGTGCCACGCTGCCGATCATCGCACTTACAAGCAACGTGATGGCGGGCGACCGCCAGGCTTGTCTGGACGCCGGCATGAACGATCTGCTGGCCAAGCCCTACACGCTGGCCCAGTTGCGTACGACGCTGTCCACCTGGCTGCCGCTGACGCATGCGGACACCGATGCGAATCTCGTTCGGAACGACACCGCAGCCCGGTTGCTGCCCTGTTGAAGTCGGCGACTTACCGCCGGTCGCTCATCGCGTAGGCGATCGTTCCCAGGTCGACGTATTCGAGTTCGCTGCCGGCGGGCACGCCGCGCGCCAACCGCGTGACCTTCAGACCCATCGCGCGCAACGGCCCGCTCAAGGCGTGCGCGGTAACTTCGCCCTCGGCGCTGAACCCGGTGGCTAGGATGACTTCGGCAACGACGCCGTCGGCGGCGCGCGTCAGCAGCTCGGCCGCGCCGATGTCCTCGACACCGACACCGGCCAGCGGGCTGATCCGCCCCATCAGCACGAAGTACAGCCCGCGGTAGCTGCCACTGCGCTCCAGTGCGGCCTGGTCGGCCGGTGTTTCCACCACGCAGAGCAGTCGCGCGTCACGCCGCGGGTCGGCACAGGTGGCGCAGATCTCGGCTTCGGTGAAGGTGTGGCAGCGCGCGCAATGTCGAGTGCGCGTTAGCGCTCCGGTCAGTGCCGCCGCCAGTCGGCGAGCACCTTCGCGGTCATGCTGCAGCAAGTGAAAGGCCATGCGCTGCGCAGACTTGACCCCGACCCCCGGCAGGCGGCGCAACGCATCGATCAGTGCGTCGAGCGACGGCTCTGTCATGCGTTCACGGCCCCGCGACTGGCGTGATCAGAACGGAAGCTTCATACCGGGCGGCAAAGGCATGCCGGCGGTCAGCTTGCCCATCTTCTCGGTGCTGACTTGCTCGGCGCGGCGCACGCCGTCGTTAAAAGCCGCGGCCACCAGATCTTCGAGCATGTCTTTGTCGTCGGCGAGCAGGCTCGGGTCGATGGCGATGCGTTTGACATCGTGCTTGCAGGTCATGGTGACCTTGACCAGGCCGGCACCCGACTGGCCCTCGACCTCGATCAGCGCGAGCTCGTCCTGGGCGCGCTTCATGTTGTCCTGCATCGCCTGGGCCTGTTTCATCAAGCCGGCGAGTTGGCCTTTCATCATGGTCGGATTCCTTGTCGTGTAGCGGTGACGGGTAGCTCTGTCGCGCTGGGTTTGATCGAACCGGGCACGATACGCGCGCCTTTGTATTGGCTCAGCAACTCGCGCACCAGCGGGTCGGATTCGATGGCGATTTCGGCCGCGGTCTGGCGCCGCTGGCGCTCGGCCGCATCGCGCCGTGCTGGTGAATCGGTCGGCACGCCGACTTCCAGTTCGATCTCGACCGGCTCACCCAGATCGGCCGCCAGTGCCTGCGAGAGCTTGTCGCGCAGAGCCGGCGTGCGCAGCGACTCGCGTTCCACCCGCAGGTGCCAGCGCGGCGGTGACCGGCCGTTGTCGATAGCGACCAGTCCGCCCTGCAGCGCCAGTTCGCGTGTCAGGGCCCCCACGCTGCCCTGCGCACACAGGCGGGTGACGGTGGCATGCCAGCGTGTGGCCAGTGCGTAGCCTTCGGCCGTTGCGGTGGGCTCGGAAGCGGCCACCATTGCCGGCGGCATGATCGGGGCAGCGAGCGGCGGAGCGAGCGACACCGGCTTGACGACCATCGCCGGCGGCGCCGTTGCACGCAGCGGCGCCTGGCGGGCCGCAGGCTTCGGCTCGACAGCCGCAGCGCGCGGCGCACCGGCTGCAGCGGTCGAAGGAAAAGCCAGGAAGCGCAATAGCACCATCGTCAACGCGGCATACTCGTCGCTCATCAGCCCCAGTTCTTCACGCCCGTGCAGCGCGATGCTGTAGAGCAACTGGGTCTCATCGGGTGGCAGCAGTGGCGCGAAGTGGCGCGCGTCTTCGGTATCGGGATCGCTTTCGTCGAGCGCGCCTGGCACCGCCTGCTGCACCGCCATCTGCTGCAGCAACAGTGCCAGCTCTTCCAGCGTGCCGGCGGCGGAAAGCCCGAGCGCACGCAAACCATCGGCACCGTCGACAGCGGCCAGCAGCGCCGGCCCGTCACGCTGTGCCAGTGCCTGCACCAGACGGCGCACATGGCTGCGGTCGACACTGCCGAGCATGCTCCGCACGCCGGCTTCGGTCAGTTGCCCGCCGCCATACGCGATGGCCTGGTCGGTCAGCGACAGCCCGTCGCGCATCGAGCCCCGCGCGGCGCGGGCCAGCAGCCGCAAGGCACCGTCTTCGGCTTCAACGGCTTCGGCCTGCAGCACCCGCTGCAAGTGTTCCCGCACCGTGGCGGGTGCCATCGGCCGCAGGTTGAACTGCAGACAGCGGCTCAGCACCGTGGGCAGCATCTTTTCGGGGTCGGTGGTCGCCAGCACGAACTTCAAATAGTCGGGCGGCTCTTCCAGTGTCTTCAAAAGCGCGTTGAAGGCGTCTTTGGTGAGCTGGTGGGCTTCGTCGATCATGAAGACCTTGAAGCGGCCGACGCCGGGTTTGTAGGCGGCGCGCTCGATCAGGTCGCGGACCTCGTCGATGCTGCGGTTGCTGGCGGCGTCGAGTTCGATGTAATCGATGTAGCGGTCGGCGTCGATTTCGGTGCACGCTGCGCACACGCCGCAAGGCTCGGCGGTGATGCCGCCGGTGCCATCCACCCCGGTGCAATTGAGACTCTTGGCGAGGATTCGCGAAACCGTGGTCTTGCCGATACCGCGCGTGCCGGTGAAGAGGTAGGCGTGGTGCAGCCGTTGCTGTTGCAGCGCATTCGTCAGCGCCTGCACCACATGTTCCTGCCCGACCATCTCGGCGAATCGGCGCGGGCGGTACTTTCGGGCCAGAACGACGGTGGACATCTCAGTCCCGCGCGGCCGCCCCGAAGGGACTGAGCGTCCCAGGGGTCACGAAGTGGCCCCTTCGGGTCCATGGGGGCAGCGAACGAAGTGAGCGTGGGGGTTCCATCGCCCACGATTCTAGGGTCGGGGCCAACCCGTCCCCGAACAGGTGGCCGCGGATAATCCGAGTCATGACGCCGACCGCACCAGACCCGTTAGCAACCCCCACCGGCACGCGCCTCAGCTATGAGCAATCGGGCGTGCGGTACGACCTGATCGACCCCCTGAAGGTGGCGGCGCAGCGGGCGGCGGCGGCCACTGGTGGTCACCTGGCGCAACACGGCTTTGCCGAGGTGGCGGCTTCGCGCGGCGAGTCGGCTTATGTGGTCGACGTGGGTCCGTTCTACATCGCCAGCATCGTCGAATGTCTGGGCAGCAAATCACTGGTGGCCGACGAGATGCAGCGCCTGACCGGCGTCAGCCGCTACGCCGACATCGCGCAGGACACACTGGCGATGGCGATCAACGACCTGATCACGGTCGGTGCCACGCCCCTGGTGGTGCAAGCCTACTGGGCGGCGGGCGGCAGCGACTGGTTTGCCGACGCCGATCGTGCGCAGGCACTGGTGTCCGGCTGGCAAGCCGCCTGCGATCGCTGCGGCGTGGCCTGGGGTGGTGGTGAGACACCGGCACTGGCGGGCATCGTCGAGCCGGGCCGCATCGACCTGGCGGCGTCCTGCACCGGGCTCGTCAATCCAAAGGAACGCCTGAGCCTGGGCGAAAAGCTCGGACCCGGCGATGCGATCGTGTTGCTGGCTTCCAGCGGCATTCATGCCAACGGATTGAGCCTTGCACGCGCACTGGCCGCGCGGTTACCGCTGGGCTATCTGACGCCGATCGAAACCGGCCTCGGCTTCGGTGACGCGCTGCTGGCGCCGACCACGCTCTACTCGCCCGTGACGGAAGCGCTTTGGCGAGCGGGCGTGGCGATTCACTACGCCGCCAACATCACTGGCCACGGCTGGCGCAAGCTGCTGCGGCATCCGGCCTCGCTAGCCTACCGCATCCACACCGTTACGCCGGTGCCCCCGGTGTTGCGCTTCCTGGCCGAGCAGGCCGGCCACGACGCAGCCGAGGCCTATGCAACCTTCAACATGGGCGCTGGCTTCGCGCTGTTCGTAGCCGCCGGCGATGCCGAGCGAGCGGCCGATGTGGCGCGGGCGTGCGGCGTCGAAGCGTGGGTCGCTGGCCGGGTCGAATCCGGTGCGAAACGCTTGACGATCGAGCCATTGGATGTGGTGTTCGAAGGCGACAGCCTTCAATTGCGCTGACCCCGCCTGCGCTCACAGCAGCGCAGGCCTCGCCTACAATCGGCCTCGACGGGCCTCCCCGCATGGAAGCGCGCCCAACCGGGTCAGGTGGGGAACCAAGCAGCCCTAAGCGTTGCAACCAGTGCCGGGGTCGGGCTCGTCACCCTCGATGTCCACCGCTGACTACGCTTTGCCCGCCGTAAGCGCCGTCGAGACCAGGTCGCGCAACTCGCGCAGCAGCGCCAGTTCAGCCGGCGCCAACACAATGCTCCCCGCAGCTTCCTTGTCAGCGTATATCAAGCCGATCGCGGTTTGCCGGTGCAGCAGCGGCAGCAGCAGAAAGCTGTGGCCCGGCTCGCATGATTTGAACCAGGTTGGCAGGCGCGCAGCGATGGTGGGCGCGGCGGCGTCGGCCACCAACAGGTCGGAGCCTTTGGCGCAGAGCACCGCGAACAGGTCGTCCATCGCCGACGCGTCGGGTTTGATACGGGCTGCCGTGCGCAGGGCTTCGGCGCCGCTGCCTTGGGCCACCCGGCCGAGCAGGCACCCGCTGGCACCGTCGCGCAGGCAGAAAACGACCGCCCGGAAGCCGACCGCCTGCGCGAATGCCGTCAGCACCGCTGCCAGCAGTTCGGTGAGCGGCATCGAGCGCTTGTGCACTTCGGGTTCGAGTCGCCGCAGCGCAGCGTTCAGAACCGCCATCGCAGCACCCGGCACCGGTGTCTCGGCGACGCGCGCGGCATTCGGTGTTGCGACCTTCGCTCCAACCCGCTTTCCGGTGCGCTCAGCGACTTCGACATCAGCACCGCTCAACAAGAGCGTGGCCGCATCGGGCGCGGCGTCTGGCGTGGGCTCCAGCAGACGCCGCGCCGGCACGCCTGCGGACACCTGAATCCCCATCGACTGTGAGAGCTGTTGCATGCGGGACCGGGCACTGGCTGCCGCGTCGACCAGGTCGCGGCTGCTCAACCCCAACACCGGCGCATACAAATCGGCCGCGGCTTTCAAGGCGCGGGATTGGGCTTCGCCGTCGTTCTGCAACAACGCATCGGTCAAGGCATTGGCGCTGCGCCCGAGCCAGCGCATGCGCTCGACGCTGCGGGCCGGCGTGCGCTCCGGCGGGCGCTTCGGCACGTCGCCGGTCGGTGCGCGCAGCGCCTTCTGCAGGTTCTCCGGCAGACCCCAGCTGCGGGCGATGGCGACGCCCAGTTCCTCGAAGCCAATGCCCAACACCTGCTGCGCGGCCGCTTCGCGCCGTTCTGCGGTGGGCTGCTGCAGCGGGTCTGCGGTGCTGCCTAACACCTGGCGAATCCGCATCGCTTCATCGGCGAAGTAGAACTCGGTCAGCAACCGGCCCAGGTTCTGGAACATGGCTGCCAGATAGGCGTCTTCGCCCTCGCCGGCCAACGGCGCCAGTTCACCTGCCAGGGTGCCGGCCATCAGCGCGCGCAGGAACTCTTCCTTCAACTGGTTAGCGTGGGCCTTGTCGCCCATGTGTTCCAGCAACAACACCGACAACGCCATGTTGCGGATGCCGGCGAAACCCACCAACGCCACCGCCCGCGTCACCGTGCTGACGCCACCACCGACCCGCGTGGAAAAATGCGCGGTATTGACCATGCGCAGCAGCTTGTTGGTCAAGGCCACGTCCTGCATGACCTCGTCGCTCAGGTTGCGCAGCGATTCGGTTTCGGAGCTGGCCACCCGCTGGATGCGCACCACTGAAGCCGACAACGCCGGGAAGTCGGTCTTGTGGCGCATGCGGCGCAGCAGGAATTCGAGCGTGGCGCTGGTGGCACCGGCCTCCCCTGAGGGCGTCGCTGCCTCTTGCGGTTGTATCCAGGCAGTCAGCGCCTGGTGCATCGAGCGGGCGCTGTCGAAGCGTGCGTGACAGTCGCGTGCCAGCGCCCGTTGGACGATGCTGCGCAGCACGTCGTCACAGGGCACTGCAGCCGGCAGTTGCAGATCTTCGTGCTGAACCCTTTCGACGGCCCGCATCGGGTCGGTTTCCCGCAGCAGTGCTTCACCGCAAAGCAGTTCACCCAGCAGCACGCCCGCGGCGAACACGTCCATCGCCGGAATCGGCGCTTCACCGCGCGCCGCCTCCGGCGACATGTAGCCCGGCGTGCCGACGATGCGCCCGTCGCCGCGCGAAACCCGTGCCGCAATGCCGAAGTCCATCACCCGCGGCCGACCGTCGTTGCCCAACAGCACGTTCGACGGCTTCAGGTCACGGTGCACCAAGCCTTGCTCGTGCGCAACCGCCAGCGCGTCCAACACGCCGAGCAGCAGCGCCACTGCGTCGCGCGCGGGCCAGACCGGCTTGCTGCGCCGGGCCTGCGCCAACGTCGGCCCCTCGACGTATTCGAACACCAGGTACGGCCGGCCGTCATGGGTGTCGGCTTCGAACACCGGGACAATGTTCGGATGCGACAGGCGGCTGACGGCGCGGGCTTCGTCGAGCCAGCTTTCCTGCACGTCGGCGGCCTGCGCATCGGACGCCGGGTTCAGCAGTTTCAGCGCGACTTCACGGTCGAGCCTGGTGTCGTGCGCCAGCCAGACCACCGCCTGCGCGCCGCGGCCGAGTTCACTCAGCAATTCGAAGCGCCCGAGGCGTGCATTGGGATGGCCGGGCGCGTTCAAACCGCTGCTCCGTCGGAAACCGCGGCATTCGCTGGCTGCGCTGCCCGCGTGCCTTCCAGCGGGCCGCGCAAGGGCGCCTTCAATGCCGCATTCAGTTCGGTCATGCCGATCTGCAGCAGCCGTGCGTAGCGTTGCGTCACGCGCTCCAGCGCGGCGCCGCGCAAGGACGGCGGCAACGCCACGGCGTCGACGGCTTCGTTGGCGCAACTGGCGGTAGCGCGCAAGACATCGGCGTCGTGGTCGGCGCTGCGCACCGGGGTCGAGAGCGGATGGCGCCGGACCATCACCAGCACCTCGTCGACCAGCCCCCAGTGACGCGCCACAGCGGCGCCGATCTGCTCCACGTCCACGCCCAGCACCGCCTGGCAGGCCACTTCCTCGCTCAAACCCGGCTCGGCGCGTTCACCCTCGGCCGCCGGCAGGGCTTCACGCAGACGCTGGATCTGCCGCGCTTCGTCGCTGAAGTGGTACTGCAGCAGCAGGCGCCCCAGGTTCTGCAGCAGCGTGATCAGGAACACGACTTCAGCGTCGTAACCCGCAGGCCGCAATGCCACGGCGACGCGGCCGGCGTGTCGGCAGCGGTCGATCAGCACTTTTAGATCGTGTGCGCCTTCGGCATCCAGCGGGCCGGGCCAGTTGCGCAACGCGAGTGCGCCACGGCGCACACCGTCCAGCCCCAGCAGCGCAATCGCGCGCCGCACCGTCAACACCGGGCCGGCACCGGCCAATTGCGTACCGCGGACCTGTGCGGTGTTGGCCAGGCGCAGCATCTCGAAGGACAAGGCCAGGTCTTCCAGCACGACTTCGGCCAGTTCGTTGGTGCGTTCACGTTCCATCAGGGCCAGCTTCGCGGCGCGGGCCGCCGCGCCGGGCGACGAAGGCAACACGCCCACGCTCTGCAGCCGGTCCAGCAACAGCGTCAGGGGGCCGCCTTCGTCTTCCGCTTCGGTGCACTGCCACCCTTCGAG
>JALYUN010000040.1 GCA_030853725.1 Pseudomonadota bacterium
ATGTTGAACGGTGCCGACGCCAAGGCGCTTCGTGAAACCATGGATCAGCTGAAAAACAAGCTCAAGACCGCGGCCATCGTGCTGGCCAGTGTCGAAGGCGGCCGGGTGCAGCTGGCCGCCGGGGTCACTGCCGACGCAGTGGGCCGCGGCGTCAAGGCCGGGGACCTGGTCAGCTTCGTCGCCCAGCAGATCGGTGGTAAGGGCGGGGGCAAGCCCGACCTGGCCATGGCCGGTGGCAGCGATGCGGCCGCGTTGCCGGCCGCGCTGGCATCGGTGGTGGGCTGGGTCGAGGACCGCGCTTGAACCCGTCCGCGACACCGTCTTCGGCGCCGTCCGCACCACCGTTACCGACACCGTCTGCGACCGGGGTCGCAACCGGCGCCGTGATCCGGTCCGCGACCTTGCCGGTGAAGCTGCGGCGCGCCACCACCCAGGACGCTGCGGCCATGGCCCTTCTCATGGGCGACGCAGCGGTCTATACGGGGTTGATGCAACTTCCGTTTCCCAGTGAAGAGATCTGGAAGGCGCGCCTGGCCGACAACCTGTCGCCGGCCCGCACGGACCACCTGGCTCTTGTGGCAGAGCACGCTGGCACCGTTGTCGGCAGCGCCGGCCTGCACCCGCAGGCGCCACTTCGCCGCCGTCACGCGGCGACACTGGGCATCAGCGTGGCACATGGAGCGCAGAGGCGAGGCGTCGGCACCGCGCTGATGCAGGCGCTTTGCGACTACGCCGACGATTGGTCGCAGGTGCTGCGCATCGAACTGACCGTGTTCGCCGACAACGCGCCGGCCATCGCCTTGTACCGCCGCTTCGGGTTCGAACGCGAAGGCCTGTTGCGCGGCTTCGCGCTGCGCGCCGGGGTATACGAAGATGTCATCGCGATGGCGCGATGGCATCCCCGGCCGCCGCGGCGAACGGCTGCCGCCGGCGCAGACCGGACCGACGTGGACTGAGACCCGCAAGCAGCGGAAAGGCACTGCCGCAATCGCGCCGCCGAAGACGTGTTGACCGATCAGAACTGGTATTTGACGGTCGCCTGCACCGCCCACTGCGACTCGCCTTTCTGCTGGCGCGTCACATAGTCCTCGGTTGGACCGACGTTGTAGATGTAGCGCCCTTGGGCATCAACCCCGCCGTAGTAGACGAAGCTGCGAGCCGGCCCGCCACCAGACTGGAAGGCGACCTCCTCGATGCGACCCCATCGCTTGCTGAGCAGGTTGCCCACGTTGAGGATGTCGAACGACAGCACTCCCTTGTGACCGGTGACGAAGCCCGGAATTTCCTGGCTGATGCGCAGGTCGAACTGGTTCGTGAAGGGCGCGAAGCTGGCGTTTCGCTTGACGACGCTGCCCTTCGAATTGCTCAGTTCGGAGTAGTTGTTGACCACTGCCCAGAAAGCCTGTTCGGCCGGGCCGTTCGGTGCTTCTATCGCGCCAGCCGCGTTGCGGAAGGCGACTTCGCCGGATCCCGCTGCACTCGGGATGTACATCAGGTCGTTGCCGGCCAGGCCGTCGCCATTCAGGTCATTGATGTAGGTCCAGCTGTAGGGTTTGCCGCGGCGGCCTTCGTAGAACACGCCGAAGGTGGTGCTGTAGTTGCCGATGAAGGCGCGCGAAAACGCCAGGTTGGCATTGAAGCGGTCACGCACCAGGTAGGTCGAGTTGGCCGAGACTTCTTCGTTCGGGTTGAAGACCGAACGCCCCGACCAGTTGGAGTTGGATGTCGATGAGGTCAGCGGGCTGACTTCCGTGGCCGATGTGCGCGTGTAGGCCACCTGCCACGACAGGCCGTTCTTCAACGGCTGATTCAGCGCCAGCGTGATGGCGTTGCCGCCGCCCTTGTCGCTCTCGGTGGCCAGCAGCACGTTGTTGAAGGCCGGGTTGCTGCCCGCGCGGGTGCGGAAGCCGGTGCAGTTGACCCCATTGGTGATGCTGTTGCCAACGGCGTCCCAGCAATTCGGGCTGTAGCCCTGCGGCGTGTAGAAAAGGTCGCGCCCGTCGCTGCCTTGCCGCGTCGGCGCACCCAGATTCAGCTGCTGGTAGTAGATGCTGCTCTTGGTGCGGGTGTGGATCCATTCGGCGCTGCCCACGAGCCCCGACAGCGGCCCGGTGACGGCCGGCAGTTGCGATTCGAATGCCAGGTTGGCCTTCCACACCGATGGCTGGCTCAGGCTGGGAGAGATGAAGTCGACGTTGGCTGCCGAAGCGGCACCTGCGAAGTTGGTGAGCTGGTTGGCCGTGTCGGGTCTGAAGACGCCGCCGGCACTGCTGCAGGCCGCATAGCCCGAGATGCCGCAGCCGACGATCTTCGTCGCGATGCCGGTGTTGCTGTACGGGTTCGACAACCACACGCTGGCAGCGGCACCCTGGAACAAACCAACACCGCCGCGCAGTTGCATGCGCTGGGTATCGCTGCCCAGATTCCAGTTGAAGCCCAGGCGCGGCTGCACCAGGTTTTCACCGTCCAGCGTGCGGGTGTTGTCGAGCCCGAAACCACCCGCAGCGCGACCGGTGGCCGGGTTCACGGTGGGTGCGGCTGCGGCCGCGGCATTGGCCAGGGGTCGGTCGGATGTGTTTTGCTGGTCGATGCGCGCGCCGGCCATCACGGACAGGTTCTTCGATACGCGCCAGCTGTCTTGCAGGAACAGACCGCCGCTGGACAGCGTCCAGCGCGCCACGCCGTCGTCGAGGGTGAAGCCTGTCTGCCCTGTTTGCACCGAATACGACAACGGCCGCCCGATGCGGAAGTTTTCCAGTACCGCAGCTTCGACCTGTGCTGCGCTGGCGGTGCCGCAGTTGATGGCGCCGAAACTGTAGGTGTAGGCGGCGCTGCTGTTGACGCAGCTGAAGGTGTAGTTGCCTTTGGTGTCTTGCAGGAATGCGTTGTAGACCTCGTTGGTGCTGTAGTCGGCGCCGAACTTCAGGTCGTGATCGCCCAGCGTGAGGTTGGCGCCCAGATACAGATCGTCGGTCTTGGTCGACAGTACGTTGAAGTGGCGGCTGCGCTCGGTGCCGAAGTACAGGTTGCGGCTCAACGTCGATGCACCTGCCGGTGACCCCGCGGGCAGTGCGCCGGAGAAGGTCAGCAGCACCTGCGGCAGATCGGCGTTGTTGTTGGGCTGACTCTCGTAGTTGCGCCGCGACAGCTTCAGCTCGGTCGAAAAGGTGGGGGTCCAGTCGGCAAACCACTGCCCCACCACCGTGTCGATGCTCTTGGCCTGGTTGTAATACTGCGAGCTCAGTGCCAGGTTGCGGCTGGTGAAGTTGGGGTAGATGGGTTCGGTCTGTTCGGTCTTGGTGTAGCGCACGCTGACGCGCTGGGTATCGGTGATGTTCCAGTCCAGCTTGAACAGCGTGTCCTTGACCAGCAGTTCCGATCCGCCCGGAAGGTCGAAGCCGCCGATGGGCGCGCCGCCGTAGGTATTGGCTGCGATGGCCTGGGCCCCGGTGATCGACGACTGCGAGATCGGCACGATCACCAGGTTGCTGCCGAGCGGTCCGAATTCCGGCGATCCGCGGGTGCTGTGCAGTTCCTCGTAACTGCCGAAGAAGAACAGCCGGTCGGGGATGATCGGACCGCCGATCGTGAAGCCCTTGGTCGTTTCCTTGAACGACGGCGGTGCCGAGTAACTGTCGCTGGTGCGGTCGTAGCGGTCGCCGGCCAGGTTGTCGTTGCGGAACACGTAGTACAGACTGCCGTGGAAATCGTTGGTGCCCGACTTGGTGACGGCGTTGATGTTGGCGCCGGTGTAGCCTTTTTGGGTGACGTCGTAGTTGGCGACGTTGACCTGCACCGACTGGATCGCTTCGATCGAGATCGGCTGGCGGGTGGTTGGGGAACCGTTCGCTTCCAGGCCGAAGGTGTCGTTCACGGCGACGCCGTCGATGGTGATGGTGTTGTAGCGCGAGTTCTGGCCGGCAACGGAGATTTCGCCGCGTTCCTTGTCGGTCTGCGACACGCGTGGGTCGGCACGGGCGTAG
>JALYUN010000054.1 GCA_030853725.1 Pseudomonadota bacterium
CGTTCAGGCAGCGTGGGCGGTGCCAGCCGCACCAGCATGTCGAAGCGGCCCGGCCGGCGCAGCGCTTCGTCGATCTGCTCTTCATGGTTGGTGGCGGCCACCACCACCACGTTGTCGAGCGCGTCGAAGCCATCCATTTCGACCAGCACGCGGTTGATGATGCGGTTCAATTCCGACTCGGCAGCGCCGCCGCCGTTGGCTCCACCTTGCGAACGCCGGCCGATGCCGTCGACCTCGTCGATGAAGAGGACGCAAGGCGCGTGTTTGCGCGCCAGCTTGAACAGCTCTTTGACTTTGGCAACGCCCGCGCCGTAGAACATGGCGGTGAAGTAAGAGCCGTCCACAGCGATGAAGTTCGAGCGGGTCTCGCCGGCCAGCGCCTTCGCCAACAGTGTCTTGCCGGTACCGGGTGGGCCTGTCAGCAGCACGCCGCGCGGCGCCAGGGCCCCCAGCCGGGCGTAGTGGGAAGGGTCCTGCATGAAGGCCCGCACGCGCTGCAGCGCGGCCTTGGCTTCTTCGTTGCCGACCACATCGGCGAAGCGCGTTTCGGGCCGTTGGGCCAGGCGCGAGGCCTGCCCGCCCATTCCGCTGTGCCGCCGCAGCGCCAACACCACCAGCGCACCCACCGCCACCAGCAGGGTGAGCGGGCCCAGCAGGTGGTCGACCGCGTCGACGAAGCGGCGGCTGATCGGACGCGGGTCGACTTCGAGTGCCACCAGCGTGAAGCCGCCAGCGACCGCGGTGCTGCGGTCGCCCAGCCGCTCTAGCGCGGTTCCGGCACAGCCGAGCGCACCACAACCCGGCACGCGTGTGCTTGCTTTGGAGCCGTCGCGCAGCGTGTACAGCACCAGTCCGGGCTGTTCCGGCACCAGCCCCACGGCGCTGAGTAGGCCGTTGTCGAGCGCCTGCCGGAATTCCGATGCGCTGCGCTCATGCGTCAGCCATTGTTCAGGCGCAGATTCGAAAGCCAGGGCTTCGGCGCTGCGGCGCATCTGCACGTCGTGCAGGGCCTGGCCATACAACCATGCAAAGCCGCCCAGCAACCCGCCCAGCAACAGCCCTGGCAGCCAGAGCCGGCGGTGGCGCTGGCAATCGCGGCGCCAATCCTTCAGCGTTTTCACGACCTTCAATCTCGGCTGGCCCGGCACAGCGTGTGCAGCAGCTGGTCGGCGATGGCCTGCGCCTGCAGCGCGTGCCGACTGCCGTCCAGGTCGGCGAATCGGCGGTGGTGGTCGAAGTAGACGTTTTCTGCAATCGTCTGCAGCGCGGGCACGGTGCTGCAGACGAACTGCTCCATCGCCAGCGCGCCCCAATGGTGCTCGACGATGTGGCGCACATTGCGTGCCGCGGTGCGGTATTCGGTGGCGTCCATCTCGACTTTGTGCGCCTCCAGGATCTCCAGCATGACGATCTCGTTGCGCAAGCGGGGCATCTGGGGATTCACGGTGCAGCTCTCCATGGGCCCGAGCGCGGTTGGACCCGGGCAAGCGTCATTTTCTGCAGTCACGGGGCGGCCGATGCGACGAGAACCGGGTCGATTCGGGGGCGATTCCCGGCTCGCAGCCCACCATGATCAGTCGCTCAGGTCACGCCTTGCCGCTGCGCGAACGATGGCTGGCGCCATTGACCACTGTCCAGCACCTGGCGCAGCTGTTCTGCCGCGTCCCAGGCGTCGACATGGCGCAGGTACAGCGGGGTGAAACCGAAGCGTAGGATGTCCTGCGGGTCGGCGCCCGGCGACGCGTCGCCAGCGCGGAAGTCGCCGACCACGCCGCGCGCAATCAAGGCCTGCACCACCGGCCAGGCGCAGGCCTCGAATCCGGTTGCCGGGCTCAGACAGACCTGGCTGCCGCGTTCGGCGTCGGCTTCTGGCGAGACCACGCGCAGCGCCGGGCATTCGGCCTGCACCTTGGCTGCGAACAGCCGTGTCAGCACCAGCGACTTGCGGCGCAGCGCCGCCATGCCGCCATGGGCTTCAGCAGCCAGCACCGTGTCGATCCCGCATTCCAGCGCCGCCAGGGACAGCACCGGCGGCGTGCCGCACAGGAAGCGCGCGCTGCCGGCAGCGGGTATGTAGTCCGGCGTGAAAGCGAAGGGCGCGGCATGCCCCATCCAGCCTGCCAGCGGCTGGCGGGCAAGGCTCGCATGGCGCGGATCGACCCAGACGAAAGCCGGCGCGCCGGGCCCGCCGTTCAAGTACTTGTAGCCGCAGCCGATGGCGAAGTCGGCGCCGTCGCGCTTCAGCTCGACCGGCACCGCGCCGGCGCTGTGGGCCAGGTCCCAGATCGCCAGCGCGCCTGCGGCATGGGCCGCTGCCGACAGCGCGGCCATGTCGTGCAGGCGGCCGTTGCGGTAGTTCACGTGTGTCAGCAACAGGACCGCGGCGTGCTCGTCCAGGTTCGCCGTGAGTGCTTCGCTCGCCACGCATTTCAGATCGAAGCCGCGGTCGGCCGCCAACGCGGCGGCGATATAGAGGTCGGTGGGGAAGTTGCTGATCTCGGTCAGGACGGTACGGCGGCGGACTGCGCCGCTAGCCGCTTCGGCATCCTGCACCAGCGCCAAGGCGGCGGCCAGCACCTTGTAGAGGTTGACGCTGGTGGAGTCGGCAACGATCAACTCACCCGGCCCGGCACCCACCAGACGTGCGATCTTGTCGCCCACGCGCCGCGGCAACTCGATCCAGCCGACCTCGCCTTCATGGCCGTTCCAGCCGCCGATCAGCGACTGACCCCACTCCCGCGTCACCACTTGCTGCAGCCGCGCTCCCGTGGCTACCGGCAATGCGCCCAGCGAATTGCCGTCCAGATAGATAACGCCCGGCGGCAAGCTGAACTGAGAGCGCAGCGTGGCCAGCGGGTCGGTGGTGTCGAGGGCCTCGGCGTCGGTTCTGCTGAGCATCATGGCGGCTGCATGATAGGGACCGGCAGAAGCTGCCGCAGGGGTGGTTCGATGGGTTAGTCTCGGCGCGTGTCTTTGCCAACCGTGAGGGGTGCCCATGAAGCCGGTCTCTGAGCTCCTGAATAAGCGTGACGGCACGCTGTGGCATGTCCGCCCCGAGGACACCGTGTTCGAAGCGTTGCAATTGCTGGCGCAATACGAAGCCGGCGCCTTGATGGTGATGGACGGCGGGCGCCTGGTGGGCGTGTTCTCCGAACGCGACTACACCCGCAAGATCGCGCTGAAGGGTCTCAATTCCAAAGAGACGACAGTCGCCGACATCATGACCACGCGCGTGCTGTCCGTGAAGCCGACCACCGGCACGCGCGAATGCATGGCCCTGATGAGCGAGAAGAAAATTCGCCACTTGCCGGTGCTGGACGGCGACACCGTGCTCGGAATGATTTCGATCCGCGACATCCTGGACGACATCATTTCCGATCACGAAACGACCATCGCCCAGCTCGAGAATTACATCCAGTCCTGAGCCCAACGCCCAGAGCGGTTCAAACCCGGTCCCGAGCCGGGATTTGCACGCTGGCTGCGCGCTATGCTCCGCCCCGCCATGAACGAAGCCACCGGCATCGAAGACGCGCTGCAGCGTGAAATGCTGCGGGTCGCCGTCGGCAATGCCGCGCGCAGCGTGCCGTTGCTGGCGGTAGCCGTCATCTTCATCGCCTGGCTCGGCTGGCAGGTGCAGCAACCGGGCGCCGCGCTGCTGACGCTCGGACTGACGGCCGTGGTCTGCGTCTGGCGGGTGCTGTTGCGGCGTCGCTTCGCCACCGACACGCCACCCAATGCCGCCGGCATTCGGCGCCTGGTGCGGTCGCTCGAACTCAATTCGACGGTCGTCGGCCTGATGTGGGCCTTTGCCACGGTGACGATCTACCCGTTGCTAGACGGATCAAACGCCACGGTCTATGTGGGGATCGTTTGCGGTTCGGTCGCAACGGCGGCGTTTTTTATGTCGATGGCCGGGCGCAGCTTCGCTATTCTGGCGCTGCTGCAGCTCGGCGCCCTCGGCGCTGTTTCGCTGATGCCCGGCGCGGCGCATTCGCTGCCGCTGGCGTCGTTGGCGGTGTTGTTTGGCTTGACGATGTACCACGCCATGCGCGAGTTTTTCGTGCTGGCGAAACGGTCCATGCGCCACAGCCTGGAAGCCGAGCAGGTCAATGTCTCGCTGCTGCGGGCCAAAGAAGCGGCGGAGGCCGCCAACGTCGCGAAATCGCAGTTTCTGGCGACGATGAGCCATGAAATCCGGACTCCGATGAATGGCGTGCTCGGCGCGCTGGACTTGGTGCGCCAGACCCCGCTCGATTTGCGCCAGCGCCGCCTGATCAAGACCGCAGCCGCTTCCGGCGAGTCGCTGATGGACATCTTGAACGACGTGCTCGATCATTCCAAGATCGAAGCCGGCAAGCTGGTGTTGGCGGCCACGCCGATGTCGCTGCATTCGGTCGCGGCTTCGGCCACCGCCCTGTTCCGCGCCAACGCCGAAACGCGCGGCCTCAGCATCACGTTGCAGATGGCGTCCACCGTGCCCGACAGCGTGGTCGGTGACGCCCCGCGGCTGAAGCAGGTGCTGTTGAACCTGCTGGGCAACGGCGTGAAGTTCACCGAAACCGGTGGCGTCAGGCTGACGATCACCCACGAGTCCGGGCCCGAGAACGATAGAGCCGATGACCGCGCCCATAGCCGCGCCCATAACCGTGCCCAAGGCTGCGCCGATAACCGCGCGCATACGGCCCGTGTGCGCTTCGCGGTCGAGGACACCGGCATCGGCATTCCGGCGCAGGCGCTGGACGAGGTGTTTCACCCGTTCCTGCAGGTCGACAGCACACGTTCGCGGCTGCGGGGCGGTACGGGGCTCGGGCTGGCGATCAGCCAGCGCATCATCGAGGCGATGGGCGGCCGCATCGAGGTCAAGAGCCAACTCGGCGCGGGCTCCGAATTCAGCTTCGTGTTGACGCTGCCGCTGGCGCCGCACCTGAGCCCGCCGGCTTTCGATTCCGACTTCTCGCCGCTGCAAGCCACCTCGGCGCTCAGTGGCACGGTGC
>JALYUN010000094.1 GCA_030853725.1 Pseudomonadota bacterium
GGTTCGGGTTGATCCCTCTGACGCTCGCGCAGTACCGCCTGCGGTGCGGGCCGGGGTGGCGTGCGGAACGCCGCCCAACTGGTGCGAAGCAGGTGCAGCAGCAACCCGCAGGCCGAAAACAGAAGCACCGCGATGGCCGTCGCCACCGCAGCGCGTTGCCGCACCAACGTTGTGTGGCGTTCCGCGAGCGCGGTCGAAATCGTTTGATGTAGGGCGGCGAAGCCTTGCAGCTGCAGCGCTGCCGTCGCAGTGGCCCGTTGCTGCTGCGCCGCCGTCTGCGGAATGACCTGGGCGGAACGCCAGAGCTCGCGCGGCAGTTCACGCAGCTGCCGAAGTTGTTTGGCGGTGGCATCCGCCGAGACGCCGACCTGCAGGGTCAGCCCATCGGCCAGATCGTCGGTGATCTGCAGGCAGTGCTCGACCAGCAACCGGTGCGCGGCTTCGCTCTGCGCCGCCGAGATACGGCGCTGGTCGATCTCGGGTTTCAGCCGCGACCAGTCGTCACGCAGGGCCTCGGACTCGCCGCGGGCGCGCGACCACAACCCGCTTGCGAAGTCGGTGGCCAGCACGGCGACAGCCGTGTCGACCGCCTGTTGTTGCTGCAGCCGCTGCGGCTCCAGCGCGACCTGCCCGCGCAGCACCAGACTGCTCAGGTCACGGTGCCCGATCACTTTGCGCTGCACGTCGACCGTATGCGCCATCGGGTCGAGCCCGGCGCGTTCGTGGCGCACGGCGGCCAGCTCGTCGGCCTGGAAGCGCAGCACTTGCACCAGTGGCAGCGCAATCACCACGGCGCCGGCGGCGCTTAGCGCGGCCAGTCGGCGGCTCGGTCGGGTGGGAACGCCGGGGGGTTCAACAGTCGATGGCATGGGCACGGCAGCGGTCTGCCCACACTATCGGCGCCGCAGCGCCCGACTTGAATCGGGTCAGGCTTCGACTTCGTCTGGCACCACCTGCACTTTCGTGCTGCGGGTGCGGTCCAGCGCCAGCTCGAACGCGGCCAGCGATTGCGACAGCGGCAGTTGCGCACTGATCAGCGGCCGCACGTCGACCCGCCGGCTGCGGATGGCTTGCACCGCCCAGTCGAATTCCAGGTGCGCACGAAAGGCGCCGCGGTAGTCCAGTTCGCGCACCATCAGGTTGTTTGCGGGGAAGTTGACTTCCGGCGGCATCGTGCCGACCTGGACGATGCGCCCACCACGGCGCACGGCCGCCAGGCAGGTGCCCAGCGCCGCGGCGCTGCCGGCGGCTTCGATGCACACATCGGCCAGGTCGGCGAGGTGGGTAGTCACTTGATCAGCTGGAATCTGATCGGTGCGGATGGTGTGATCGGCGCCGACCTTGCGGGCGATTTCCAGCGCCCGGTCGTTGATGTCGCAGCAGATTACCTGCGCCGCGCCGGCCAGCCGTGCCGCCATCACCGTCATGCAGCCGATGGTGCCGCCGCCCGTTACGAGCACCGTTTCACCCACCACGGGCCCCGCGCGATTGATGCCGTGCAGACCGATCGACAGCGGCTCGGCGCAGGCGATTTCGCCCAGCGAGATGTGCGGCTCGGAGATCGTCGTCAACTGACGCTCGCCCATCACGAAGGCTTCCCGAAACATGCCTTGCGCATGCGGGAACACGCTGGCACTGCCGAGGAAAAACATGCGCCGGCACAAGTTGCCGCGTCCCGCGCTGCAGTAGTCGCAAACACCGCAGGGATGGGAGGGGTTGATGGCGACCTTGTCGCCTGGGACCACCCGCGTGACGGCGCTGCCGATGGCCTTGACGACGCCCGATGCTTCATGCCCGGGTACCAGCGGCTCGCGGACCTCGAAGGCGCCGACGCGGCCGTGCTGGTAGTAGTGCAGGTCAGACCCGCAGATGCCGCCGGCGCCCAGACGCAGCAGCACGTCGTGCGGGCCCAGGTCGGGCGGTGTCTCGGGTTCGAGGCGCAGATCGAGTTTGCCGTGGATCAGGCAGGCCATGGGCATGACGAATTCCCTTCGGTTCAAGTTGCTTGCTGATGTCAAAGCGGCACGTCAGGCGGTGCCAACATCGGTGTTGCATGAAAAAGAATGCGGGCATGCCGCCGCCAGCGCAGCGCGTTGCGGCCGGCCCGAGCGCGGCTTTGCTCGCCCGAACGCGGACCCACCAAGGCAACCATCGAAGCTCTACCCACGCCCCACAAAAGGCATCTTCGTCGCCATCACGGTCGCAAACAAGATGTTGGCCGTCAACGGCAACCGCGCCATCGCCATGAACGTGTCGACCACCGCATGCAACTCCATCCGCGCTTCCGGCTTGATGCTGCCGTCGGCTTGCGGCACGCCCTTGGTCATGCGCTCGGTCATCTCGCTGGCGACGTTGCCGATGTCGATCTGGCCGACCGCGATGTCGAAGGCCCGGCCGTCCAGCGCTGCAGCGCGCGTCAAGCCAGTCACCGCATGTTTGGTGGCGGTGTACGCGATCGAGCCGGGCCGCGGCGCATGCGCCGAGATCGAGCCGTTGTTGATGATGCGTCCACCCATCGGCTGCTGCGCCCGCATCACGCGAAAAGCGTGGTGCAGGCAGAAGAAAGCGCCGTTCAGGTTGATGTCGACCGCGCGGCGCCATTCGTCGGTGGGCAGTTCATCGGGGGTCTTCACGGGCAGCGAGACACCGGCGTTGTTGAACAGCAGGTCGAGCCGGCCGAAGCGTGCCACCACGGCGTCGAAGAGCTTGGCCACGTCGGCTTCCTTCGACACATCACAAGGCATCGCGGCCGCGTTGGCCTCAGTGCCGCCGGCCTTGGCGATGGCGGCGTCAAGCGCCTCGGCTCTGCGGCCGACGAACACCACGTTCCAGCCGTCCTTCAACAGCGCCGTGGCGCAACCCTGTCCGATGCCGCTGCCGGCGCCGGTGACGAGTGCGGTTTTGTTCAATGCAAGTCTCCTCGGGGTGGGGGCAAAAGCGGGGCGCGGGTTAGCGCTTTCCTATCATATGATGATTGATCAGGCCGCCAACGCCATCAGAGGAGCATGCCCTTGTCAACAGCATCCACCGCATCGAAGCCCGAGGTGCTCTCGCTCGCAAAGCCCAACCCGCTGTTGACGCCGCAAGTGCAGGCCGCGTGCCAGATGCACGACCGCACGCATGAGATCGATCCGGCGGCGTTCGCGGCGGCGGCGCCGGGCATCACCGGCATCATCGCCAGCGGTGAGTCGAAGGTGTCGGCCGAATTGATCGCGAAGTTGCCGAAGTTGCGCATCATCTCGGTGATGGGCGTGGGCTACGACGGCGTGGATGTCGCGGCCGCGAAGCAAGCCGGGGTCATGGTCACACACACCCCGAGTGTGTTGAACGACGACGTGGCCGATCTGGCCATCGCGTTGATGCTGAGCGTGGCGCGGCAGATTCCGGCCGCAGATCGCTACATCCGCGATTCGCATTGGTCGTCGAAGGGCCCGATGCCGCTGGCGCGCAAGATGTCGGGCGCGCGCTTGGGCATCGTCGGCATGGGCCGCATCGGCCAGGCGATCGCACAGCGCGGGTTGGCATTCCATATGAGCGTGGCCTACACCGCACGCAGCCCGAAGCCGGATCTGCCCTTCAGCTTCCACGCCGACGCCAAGGCACTCGCGGCAGTGAGTGACTTCCTGGTGGTCATCACACCCGGCGGCGCCGGCACCCGCAAGCTCATCAACGCCGACGTGCTCAAGGCCTTGGGCAAGGACGGTTTCCTCATCAACGTGGCGCGGGGTACGGTGGTCGACGAAGAAGCGTTGATGGACGCACTCGAGCAAGGCACCATTGCCGGTGCCGGCCTCGATGTGTTCGAGAACGAACCGCAGGTGCCGGCGCGTTTGCTGGCCTTGCCGCATGTGGTGCTGACGCCGCATGTGGGCAGCGCCACCGGGCAGACGCGCCAGGCGATGGCCGACCTGGCTTTCACCAACCTGATGGCCGGCCTGCAGGGCAAGGCACCCAAAACCCCGGTGCCCGAATGCCAGAGCTGAATCCAGCGGCGCAGGCCGTGCCCGCGGTCGAAGTCTTCGACCCGCGCTTCGCTGACGTGGCCGATGGCGCTGGGCCGCTGGAACACCTGTGCACCGGCGCCACCTGGAGCGAAGGTCCGGTCTGGATGCGCGAAGACGACAGCGTGCTCTGGAGCGACATCCCGAACAACCGCATGCTGCGCTGGCAGGCGACCGATGGCATGACGGTGTGGCGCGACAGTGTCGAATTCACCAACGGCCACACCCGCGAAGCCGATGGGTCGCTGCTGCACTGCTCGCATGGATTGCGCGCCATCGTACGCACGCGCTTCGGCCCCGGGCTGCAGCCGCTGGGCGACGAGATCGTGGTCGACCGCTATCAGGGCAGGCGGCTGAATTCACCCAACGACGTGGTCGTCAAATCCGACGGCAGCATCTGGTTCACCGACCCGCCCTACGGCATCGTCTCCGACGTCGAAGGCCACCGCGCCGACAGCGAACTCGCACGCCATCATGTTTTCCGCTTCGACCCGGCCAGCGGCGCGCTGCGGGTGGTGACTGATTGGCTCGAAGACCCGAACGGCCTGGCGTTCTCGCCCGACGAATCGGTACTCTATGTGTCCGACACGTCGGCGGTGCGGCAGGGCGCGCAACAGTCGAACCACCACATCGTCGCCTTCGACGTGATCGGCGGTGGCGATCTGGCGAACCCGCGGCTTTTCGCGGTGATCTGGCCCGGCCTGCCCGACGGCTTCCGTATCGACCACCACGGCTTCGTCTACAGCAGCAGCGAAGACAGCGTGCAGGTCTTCGACCCCGACGGCACCTGCATCGGCCGCATCCTGGTGCCAGAGAAAGTGGGCAATCTGACATTCGGCGGCCCGGCGCGCGATCAGCTCTACATCTGCGCCAGTACGTCGCTGTACCGCGTGCGGTTGAACACGCGCGGCCTGCAGGCGCCGTGAACGCGGGCAGGTCAGTCGATGCCACCGTGGTTGCAATGGCTGCTGACGCCGCTCTCGGGCGCCACCGAGCACCTGATTCAGCCCGCCACTTACTGGCACGCGCGCAGCATGGTACTGGCCTGGGCGATGCTGTTGCCGCTGGGTGCCTTGGTGGCACGCTTTTTCAAGGTGCGACCGGGCCGCGGTTGGCCGCAGACGTTGGACGACAAATGGTGGTGGCAGGCGCACCGGTCGTTGCAGTACGCGGGTTGCGGGGCGATGCTGATCGGCTTGTGGCTCGCGTACGGGCCGACCGGCCGGCCCGGCGCGTTGGCGGGGTGGCATCACTTGCTGGGTTGGGCGGTGATCGTGATGGCGCTGTCGCAGCTGGTGGGAGGCATGTTGCGTGGCAGCAAGGGCGGCCCGACCGATCGCCAATTGCGCGGCGACCATTACGACATGACGCGCCGGCGGCTCGCCTTCGAATGGCTGCACAAGGGTCTGGGCTGGCTTTCGGTTCTGATCGCCATGGTGGTCATCGCAACCGGTCTGGTGATGGTCGACGCGCCGCGCTGGATGCCGCTGGTGCTCGTGGTCTGGTATGCGGCGCTCATCGCTGCGTTCTGGCGGCTGCAACGGCAGGGCCGCTGCCACGACACCTACCAGGCGATCTGGGGTCCGGATGCGGCGCACCCCGGCAATGGGCCGCGCCGAAAAGGCTTCGGGGTGCGGCGCGCTTGAGCGCGTGTCGACAGTCTTCGAGATGAATCAGAGCAGACCCTTGCACATTGTCGTGATGGGCGTCAGCGGCTGCGGCAAAAGCACGCTCGGCGTGGCGCTGGCGCAGGCGCTCGGGATTTCCTACGTGGAAGGCGATGAACTGCACCCGGCTGCCAACGTGCAGAAAATGTCGGCCGGACACGCTTTGACCGACGCCGACCGCCAGGGCTGGCTCGAACGCATTGCCGCGCGACTGGCGCAGGCGGTGCGGGCAGGGCAAGGCGTCGTGGTCTCGTGTTCGGCGCTCAAGCGCAGCTACCGCGACCTGCTGCGCGCTGGCGCGCCCGACCTGCAGTTGGTGCACCTGCATGGCAGCACGCTAGTTCTGGAAGAGCGTATGCGGCACCGGCCCGGCCACTACATGCCGGCTTCGCTGCTGCAAAGCCAGCTCGACACGCTGCAGATGCCGGGCACCGACGAGGCCGTGCTGACGGTCGATATAGCCCAGCCGATCGCGCAGCAACTGGCACAGGCATTGGCCCACTTCCGCAAGGAGAACGCATGATCGACTCAACCACTTTCCGACTCGACGGCCGGCTCGCGCTGGTGACGGGTTCTTCGGCCGGCATCGGCTTCGCGCTGGCGCGGGGACTGGGACAGGCCGGCGCCGCGCTGCTGCTCAACGGGCGCGACCGCGAACGGCTGGCCGCTGCCGCAGCGCAACTGCGCAGCGAAGGTCTCACGGTGCACGAACGTTCTTTCGACGTCACCGACCACGGCGCGGTGCGTGAGGCTGTCGACGCGATCGAAGCCGAAATCGGCGCCATCGACATTCTCGTCAACAACGCCGGCATCCAGCGCCGCGCACCGTTCCACGAGTTCGATCCACTCGACTGGGCCGACATCATGCGCACCAACGTCGACAGCCTGTTCCATGTCGGCCAGGCGGTGTCGCGGCACATGGTCCAACGCAAGCGCGGCCGCATCATCAACATCTGCTCGGTGATGAGCGAACTCGGGCGTGCCGGCATCGCGCCCTACACCGCCAGCAAAGGCGCGGCCAAGATGCTGACCAAGGGCATGGCGATCGACCTGGGGCCGTACGGCATCACGGTCAACGGCATCGGCCCGGGTTACTTCAAGACTGAGCTGACACAGAAGCTGGTGGACGATGAGGTCTTCAGCGGCTGGCTGATGAGCCGCACCCCCAGCCGACGCTGGGGCGATGTCGAAGACCTGGCGCCTGCGGCGGTGTTCCTGGCCAGCGATGCAGCACGCTTCGTCAACGGCCACATCCTGTACGTCGACGGCGGCGTCACCGCGACGCTCTGAGACCCCGGCATGGCCACCGGCGGTGCGCAGCGCACCGCGCTCAGCGAACTGGGTCTGGCGATCGTCTCCGGCCGCCATGCAGCCGGCGCCAGCTTGCCACCCGAAGCCGAGCTGGGAGAAGCACTAGGCGTCAGTCGCACGGTGGTGCGCGAAGTCGTCAAGACGCTGGTGGCCAAGGGCTTGATCTCGACTGGCCCGAAGGTCGGCACGCGGGTGCTGCCGGCCGAAAGCTGGAACTGGTTCGACCCCGAGGTGATGGCCTGGCAGGCGCGCACCGGACTGAGCAAACCGCTGCTGCGTGATCTGCAAGAACTGCGGCGCGCGCTGGAGCCGGTCGGTGCAAGGCTGGCAGCCGAGCGCGCCACGGCGGAAGACCTGGCCGATTTACAGGCCGCCTACGACGGCATGCACCAGGCGGTGCACCACGGCGGCGACTACGTCAGCCACGATCTGCGCTTTCACCAGACCTTGCTGCGGGCTTCGCACAACCGTCTCGTGATCCAGATGAGCAAAGCCATCGGCGCACTGCTGCGCACCAGCTTCGAGATCTCGACGATCAAGCCCGACGGCACACTGCTGTCGCTGCCTTCGCACCGCGCGGTGCTCGACGCGGTCTTGGCCCATGACGCGCCACGTGCAGAAGCTGCCAGCACCGCACTGATCGACCATGCCAGCGCCGACATCGAAGCCGTGCTGGCTTCACGCCGGCGCCTGCCTTCGCTGGCGCAGCCCGCCGCGGTGCTAAAAGCACGCAAGAACGGCCGCCACACGAGTCCTTGACCAAGTAGAGCCGCGGAACCGGCTTTGCCGGGCCGCAGGCGAGCGCCCCCTGGGAGGGGAGAGCCCGCACCGACCGAGCGCCTGCGCGCTCGTGAGTGGCTGGCGAGCGCCTGTCGGCCTACCAGCCGACAGGCAGCGACCGTCAGGGAGCGTGGGGGCTCCATTCAACACTCCACGATGTTGACCGCCAAGCCGCCGCGCGCGGTTTCCTTGTACTTTGTCATCATGTCGGCGCCGGTTTCGCGCATCGTCTTGATGACCTGGTCCAGGCTCACGAAGTGCGTGCCGTCGCCGCGCAGCGCCATGCGGGCGGCGTTGATGGCTTTGACCGACGCAATCGCATTGCGTTCGATGCAGGGTATCTGCACCAACCCGCCGACCGGGTCGCAGGTTAGACCCAGGTGGTGCTCCATGCCGATTTCGGCGGCGTTCTCGGCCTGCTCGGGCGTGCCGCCCATCACCGCACAGAGTGCACCGGCGGCCATGCTGCAGGCCACGCCCACTTCGCCCTGGCAGCCGACTTCGGCGCCGCTGATGCTGGCGTTTTCCTTGTAGAGAATGCCGATGGCGGCGGCCGTGAGCAGGAAGTCGATCACGCCTGCGTCGTTGGCGCCCGGCACGAAGCGCGTGTAGTAATGCAGCACCGCAGGCACGATGCCGGCCGCACCGTTGGTCGGCGCGGTGACGACGCGGCCGCCTGCGGCGTTCTCCTCGTTGACCGCCAGCGCATACAAATTGACCCAGTCCAACACCTGCAGCGGGTCGCGCAGCGCTTGCTCCGGGTTGCTCGTCAGCGCCGCCAGCAGGCCTGCTGCGCGGCGCTTGACCTTGAAACCGCCGGGCAGCACGCCTTCAGTGCGGCAGCCGCGTTCGACGCAGTCCTGCATCACGCGCCAGATGGCGAGCAGGCCGCTGTCGATTTCGGCGTCGCTGCGCCAATGGCGCTCGTTGTCGCGCATCACGCCCGCGATCGACGTGGCGGCTGCGCGCGTGCGCTGCAGCAGTTCGTCGGCACTGTGAAACGGGTGCGGCAGCACGGTGGTGTCGGGCGCGATCACCTTCTGCCGGCTGCCATCGGCGGCGACCTCGTCGCTGACGACGAAGCCACCCCCGACCGAATAGTAGACGCGGTTGGCCAGTTCGCTGCCACTGTCGTCGAAGGCGATAAAGCGCATGCCGTTGGCATGAAAGGGCAGGCTTTCGCGGCGGTGAAATTTCAGGTCCTCGAGTTCGTTGAAAGCCACCGTGTGCTGCCCCAGCAGCTGCAGCTGGCGTTGCGAGCGAACGGCTTCGATCAAATGCGCTACCGCATCGACGTCGACCGTGTCGGGCTCGTGGCCTTGCAGGCCGAGCAACACCGCCTTGTCGCTGCCGTGTCCCTTGCCGGTAGCGCCCAGCGAGCCGTAGAGCTGCGTTTGCACGCGGGCAGTGGCCGTGATCTGGCCGTCGTGCTTCAGCCGCGCCGCGAACAGCCGCGCCGCCCGCATCGGTCCCACCGTGTGGGAGCTACTCGGCCCGATGCCGATTTTGAAGAGGTCGAAGACGCTGACGGCCATGTCAGTGCTCGGGTAAACGTGAGGGTTTCATGCGCAGCATGCTAAGCCCCCGGATTACGGGGTTGCGGCGCCGGATCGAGTCCATTTTCATTGACCCCTGGCGCCAGCTTTGTTTGAATACGCCCGCACACGGAGCTTCGCTCCCACCCACTTCGAAAGCATCACGACCATGAAGCAAGTCGTACTCCCCGCCGTCCTGGCACTGTCCTTGACCGCCTTCGCCAGCGCCGCCCACGCACAGTCCTTCAACGAAGGCTTCGACGCCGGCTCGATCCCCGATGGCTGGGTGCTCACCAACAACAGCCAGCCAGCGCAGAACGACTGGTCGGTCACCACAGGCATCACCGACAACGATGGGATCGTGGTGGTGAATCCGCAGGCTGGGCCCAGCTTCGCGGTCACCAATTACACCGCGGTCGGCGGCAGCAGCGGCCCGATCAGCAACTGGCTGATTTCTCCGCTGATCAGCGGCCTGAACAACGGCGACACCTTCAACTTCTACACCACCACCACTCCCGGCTCGTCCTATCCCGACCGCATGGAGTTCCGCCTGAGCACGGCCGGCAACAGCACCGACGTGGGCAGCAGCGCCACCAGCGTGGGCGACTTCAGCTCGGTCTTGGTGAACATCAATCCTGATCTGCAGGTCGGCGGCTACCCGGACAGCTGGACGATGTATACCGGCACCGTTGCCGGCCTGACAGGTCCCGCAGACGGGCGCGTGGCCTTCCGCTACAACGTGACCGACGGCGGCGTCAACGGCAGCAACTCCAACGTGATCGGGCTCGACACCTTCAGCTACGTGGCGGCTGTGCCGGAACCCGCAAGCTGGGCGCTGACGCTGTTCGGTGTCTGCGGCCTGCTCGGCCTGCAAGGCATTCGGCGCAGGGCACGGCGCGGCTGAAGGCGATCAGCCCGGCGAAGCGCCCCACTGCAGTCGCAGTCGCACTTCGTCGGCAGTCTCGCCAGCGCTACCAAGGCGCCGGCGGTCGACGCCGTTCTTTCGCAGCCAACGTTGCACAGCCTGCGCACGTTTGACGGCCAGTCCCGACGTTGCCTTGGCATCCGGCGGTGCTTCGACCGCTGAGACCAACAACAGCGAACGTCGGCGCAAGCTCTGCGCCACTTTTTCCAGCACTTTTGCCAACGGCGGCTTGATAACGGCAGAGCCGGGGTTGAAGCAGAACTCGGCCGGCACCGTCACCGTCAGGGCACCATCGTCGGCGCGCACGATCTCGACTGGCGTGCCCTTGAAGTACGACAGCAACCAGCGCTGCTCGATGGCGATCGCGTCGTTGTCCGGACCGGCGCGCGCGGCCGGTACCGGCTTGCGTACTGGGGTCGAAGCAGCGGCGCTTGGGGTCGAGCCACAACCCGCCAGACCCAGCCCCAGACCTCCGCTAAAGCCCAGTGCGAGCGCCAACAGGGCGGTGTTGCGCCAGTCAGCGGTTGATGGCAGGCAGGTCATGGCGCTGCTTAGGCGTCGGCGTACGCCTCCACCGGCAGGCAACTGCAGAACAGGTTGCGGTCGCCCCAGACGTTGTCGACCCGGCCCACCGGCGCCCAGTACTTTTGCTGCTTCAGTCCCGCCACCGGGTAGGCCGCCTGTTCGCGGCTGTAGGGGTGCGGCCAGTCGGCAGCCATCAGCGCCCATGCGGTGTGCGGCGCGTGCTTCAGGGGGTTGTCGTCCTTCGGCCACGATCGGTCTTCCACCTTGGCGATCTCGGCGCGGATCGCGATCATGGCGTCGCAGAAGCGGTCGAGTTCGGACAGTGCTTCGCTTTCGGTCGGCTCGATCATCAGCGTGCCGGCCACCGGGAAGCTCAGCGTCGGCGCATGGAAGCCGTAGTCGATCAGGCGTTTGGCAACGTCTTCGGCGCTGATGCCCACCGCGTCTTTCAGCGGACGCAGGTCGAGGATGCATTCATGCGCTACGCCGCCACCGGCCATGCTGTCGATGCCGCTCGAATACAGCACCGGGTAGTGCTCGGCCAGGCGTGCGGCAATGTAGTTGGCGCTGAGGATCGCGACCTCGGTGGCGTCGCGCAGGCCGTCGGGTCCCATCATGCGGCAGTACATCCAGCTGATCGGCAGCACACCGGCGTTGCCCAGAGGCGCTGCGCTGACGGCACCCACTGCGTGGGCGCCGACGGCGGCGCCGCCGGATGTCGCGGCGGCAGCGGTGCGGTGCGCCGGCAGGAACGGCACCAGGTCAGCCACCACGGCCACCGGCCCCACGCCCGGCCCACCGCCGCCGTGCGGGATACAGAAGGTCTTGTGCAGGTTCAGGTGGCTGACGTCGCCGCCGAATTCGCCCGGCGCGGCCACGCCCACCAACGCGTTCATGTTGGCGCCGTCCACATAGACCCGTCCGCCGTGTTCATGCACCAGTGCACACAGCTCTTTTACACGCGCTTCGAACACGCCGTGGGTGCTGGGGTAGGTGATCATCACCGCGGCCAGTTGCTCGTGGTGCTGCACGCACTTGGCTTTCAGGTCGTCCATGTCGACATTGCCCATCGTGTCGCACTTCACCACCACCACGCGCATGCCGGCCATCTGTGCGCTGGCCGGGTTGGTGCCGTGGGCCGATTCGGGAATCAGGCAGATGTCGCGCGCCGTGTCGCCACGGCTCTGGTGCCAGGCCTTGATGATCAGCAGCCCCGCGTATTCGCCTTGTGAACCGGCATTGGGCTGCAGGCTGACACCCGCGTAACCGGTGGCTTGCGCGAGCCAGGCGCACAGCTGGTCCTGCATCGCCCAGGTGCCGGCTTGTTGGTCGCGCGGCGCAAACGGGTGAATGTTCGCGAACTCGGGCCAGGTGATGGGAATCATCTCGCTGGTGGCGTTGAGTTTCATCGTGCACGAGCCCAGCGGAATCATGCTGCGGTCCAGCGCCAGATCCTTGTCCGACAGGCTGCGGATGTAGCGCAGCATCTGGGTTTCGCTGTGGTGGGTGTTGAACACCGGGTGCGTCAGGAACGGCGTGATGCGGCGCAGGCCTTCGGGGATCAGCGATTCCACGCCTTTTTCGAAGGCCGCCATCTGCGGCAGCGCCTGACCGGCCGGTGCGAACACGCGCCACAGCGCGACGATGTCCTCGCGCGTCGTCGTCTCGTCCAGCGCGATGCCGAGCATGGTGTCGCCCCACTCGGTAAAGCGGCGCAGGTTCATGCTGGCGCCCACCGCCGTTGCGGCCAGCGCTGCGGTCTGCGCACCGCTGTCGACGACGATCGCGTCGAAGGCCGAGTCGGCGCGCAACGTCACGCCCATGCCGCGCAGGCCCTGCGCCAGGATCGCGGTGTAGGAAGCCACGCGCTGCGCAATCCGCTTGAGCCCTGCCGGCCCGTGATAGACCGCATACATGCTGGCCATGACCGCCAGGAGCACTTGTGCGGTGCAGATGTTGCTGGTGGCCTTCTCGCGACGGATGTGCTGTTCGCGGGTTTGCAAGGCCAGCCGATACGCCGGCGCGCCGTGCACGTCCTGACTCACGCCCACCAAGCGTCCGGGCAGGCTGCGCTTGTAGCTGTCACGGCAGGCCAGGAACGCGGCATGCGGTCCACCCGAGCCCATCGGCACGCCGAAGCGCTGGCTGCTGCCGACGACGATGTCGGTGCCGAATTCACCCGGCGGCACCAACAGCGTCAGCGCCAGCAGATCGGTAGCGACGATGAAGCCTGCATCGGCCTTGTGGATGCGTGCGGCGTCCCCGCGAAAGTCGTGTATCGAGCCGTTGGTGGACGGGTACTGCGCGAGCGCCGCGTAGAAGTCGCCGGCGTCCAGCAAGGTGTTCCAATCGTCGGCCGAATTGGCCAACACCACCTTCAAACCGAGCGGCGCGGCGCGGGTCTGCATCACTTCGATGGTCTGCGGGTGCGCGTCGCCGCAGACCACGATCGTGTGGCTCTTGCTCTTGACGCTGCGCTTGGCGAGCGTCATGGCTTCGGCCGCAGCAGTGGCTTCGTCCAGCATGCTGGCGTTGGCGATGGCCATGCCAGTCAAGTCGCAGACCATGGTCTGGAAGTTGACCAACGCTTCCATCCGGCCCTGCGAGATCTCGGCCTGGTACGGCGTGTAGGCCGTGTACCAGGCCGGGTTCTCCAGGATGTTGCGCAGAATGACCGCGGGGGTGTGGGTGCCGGAGTAGCCCTGCCCGATGAAGCTCTTCAGCACCCGGTTCTGCGAGGCCAGCGTCTTCAGTTCGGCCAGCGCTTCGGTTTCGGTCAGCGGGGCCGGTAGCGCCATCGGCTGGCTGCGCGCGATGCTGCGCGGCACGATCGCTTCGATCAGCGCGCGGCGGGTGAAGCCCGGCTGGCCTCGGCCGATGGTCTGCAGCATGTGGTGCTCGTCATCGGCCCAGGGACCGATGTGGCGGGCAACGAACTCGGGCTTGTTTTCCAGCGCCGCGAGGGGCTTCAGGGCGGACATCAGCATGGCGGGTCTTCCGTGGATTAAAGAGTCTTCAGCAGCGCGTCGTAGGCCGGCTGGTCCATCAACTGGTCGAAGTCGGTCATGTCGGTCACGTGCACCTTGAAGAACCAGCCGTTGCCCATCGGGTCGGTGTTGGCCAGTGCCGGGTCGGCCTTCAGTGCTTCGTTGATCTCGACCACTTCACCGGTCACGGGCATATACAGGTCGGCCGCGGCCTTGACCGATTCGACGACGCCGGCGACCTCGCCTTGCTTGTAGCTGCGGCCGACCTCTGGCAGGTCGACGAAGACCACGTCGCCGAGCGCGTCCTGCGCATGCAGCGTGATGCCGACAACCGCGGCTTCGTGGTCTTCGATGTTGACCCATTCGTGGTCGCTGGTGTACTTGGTGGTCATGACATGAATCCTTGGGTTTGGGTGGCAGAACAGCTGAAATCAGCGTTGGTAGCGGTGGGGGGTGAAGGGCATCGGTACGACCCGCATCGGCAGGCGTTTGCCGCGCACCTCGGCATAGACCTCATGCTGCGGCAGCGCGTGGTCGGGGGGCAGGTAGGCCATGGCGATCGGCTGGTCGACGGTGGGTGCCAGGGTGCCACTGCGCACCGTACCGAGCTTGTGGCCGCGGCCGTCGAAGAGAGCCGTGCCTTCGCGCACCGGCACGCGCTCCAGGCCGATCAGGCCGACCCGCTTGCTG
>JALYUN010000099.1 GCA_030853725.1 Pseudomonadota bacterium
GCCCAGGCGCAGTCCGGCGCGGCCCAGGCGCGTGCGGCAGCGTTGCAGGCCCAGCTGGCCGAGCTGCAGGCCAAGCAGACCGACCGCGGCATGGTGTTGACTTTGGGCGATGTGTTGTTCGACACCGGGCGTGCCGAACTCAAGTCGGGCGCCAACCGCACGCTGGATCAACTCACCGCGTTCTTGAAAGAACACGGCGAGCGCAGCGTGCAGATCGAGGGCTACACGGATTCCACCGGCTCGGAGCAGACCAACCAGGTGCTGTCGGAACGCCGCGCGATTGCGGTCAAGAATGCGCTGACCGACCGCGGGGTCGAGGCCAACCGGATCTCGGCGCGCGGCATGGGTCCGGCGAACCCGGTGGCCAGCAACGGCACCCAGGGCGGGCGCCAGCAGAACCGCCGTGTGGAGATCGTCCTGCCAACGGCTTGATCGGCTAGTCGTCCGGCAACAGAGCCGCCATTGATTCGGTGATGGCGGTTTTTGCTTGGGCGCGTGCAGTGGCCGGCAGGAAAGCAGGCTCGGCTGCGGCCGCGCTCGATCGCTTCCTTGATCAACGGGTGGCGTTGCGGGTGAGCGATGGCGTCTGCGAGCCCACACGCCGTGAACGATGTGGCGGCGCGCGGCTTGCAGCACGCGCTTTGCGGCGTCGCTTCACCGGCATGCAGCGTCATCGGCAAGCCGCCTTCGTGCAGCCATGCCAATGCATGCGCATGCGTGCCCGCGTTCAGCGCCTGCTCCGTCGAAGCCGACCACTGCGGCTGCGTCGGACGAAACAGCAGTGGTGCGATCCGGAATTCGCCCAGCACGACGTCGTCGGCTTGGGCGACGACCACCGCTTCGAAAGCCACCCGCTGTGTTCAGGCCGCGCAGCCGCAACAACGCCAGTATCGTGCCGGGATAGGGTGCGCGACGGTGAATCTGACGCCCGCGTAAGAAGCGCCTGCCGCAGCCGACCGTACCGTTCCCGCCCACCGACCCCAACCCGAAAGCTCGCGCATGCGCACCTTCCGACTTGCCAACGTCACCTCCGCCATGATGGTCGGCGCTGCCGCTTTGGCCGCAGCGCTGGCCCTGCCGGCCACCGCCGCGGCCCAGACAGTATTCAAGATGTCGAGCCAGTGGAACGAGAACACGGTGTCGTCCGAAGCCGACCGCTGGTGGGCCAGCGAAATCGACCGCCGCACCGCTGGCCAGCTCAAGGTCAAGCTGTACTACGCCGGGGCGTTGGCCAAGGCGGCCGAGAACCTGCAACTGATCCGCTCTGGCGGGGTTGAACTCGTCAACATGTCGGCCAGTTACTTCGGCGCCGAATTGCTGCTGTTCACTGCGCCGAACTCGATCCCGATGGCGATGGCCGAAGTGCCCCAGGCCAGCCAGCTCATGCGCCGGTTGATGACGGAAGTGCCGGCACTGGACGCGGAAGCCGAGCGCAACGGCGTCAAGGCGCTTTACTTCCACAACCTGAACCCGTACCTGCTGGTATGCCGCGACCCGGTGAGCGGACTCAAAGACATGAGAGGCAAGAAGATCCGCACCTGGGGCTCTGATATGCCAAAGATGGTTCAGGCGGCCGGCGGCGTGCCGGTGACGCTGGGCCTGACCGAGCTGTACGAGGGCCTGAGCCGCGGCACGGTCGACTGCATCCCGTTCTCGGTCGACCTGATGGTGAATTACAAGATCTACGAAGTCGCCAAGCATGTCTACGACGTGACCCTGTGGCTCGGCCCGACCAGTGGCGTGTGGATCAACCGCGCCACCTGGAACGGCCTGCCGGCGACGCAACAAAAAGTGCTGCAGCAGGTCTCGTTCGAAGCGGCCGACAAGGACCGTGATCTGACCCTGGCCGCCGCCACGACGGCGGTCATGAAGCTGAAAGCCGAAGGGGTGCAGTTCCACAGTTTTCCGGAAGCCGACAAGAAGGCCTGGAAGGCCGCCAACCCCGACTTCTTCGCCGCCTTCATCGAAGCCCAGAGCAAAGCCGGCCGCGGTGATGCCGCGAAAAAGATGGTGTCGATCTGGAGTGACGTCGTCGGCAATTGATGGCCCCAAGCTCGATTGCGCTCGCAGCCTATCGGTATGCAGGCCGATAGCCGCTCACTAGCCACTCACGAGCGCGCAGGCGCTCGTTCGGTGTGGGTTCGCCCCCTCCGAGGGGGATGCCCCGCCCGCGGCCCGGCAAAGCCGGTTCCGTGGCGGGAAACTTGATCGTCCGAGTCCCTTGCCTGCGTTAGCCCCACTCAACCGTGCCTGCGCCGGGCTCGCAGGCTTCGCGCTGCTGCTGATGATGCTGGCCGGCGCCGCCGATGTCGTGGCCACCAATCTCGACTGGATCGGACTGCAAAGCCGGCCGATTCCCGGCACCACCGAAGCCATCGCCACGTTGATGGTGGTGGTGGTGTTCCTCGGCCTGCCGCTGGCACAGCAGCGCCGCGCGCACATCGCGCTGGATGTCTCGCCGTACGCACCGGCGCCGCTGCGCCGTCCGCTGGCGGGACTGCAGCATGGTCTGCATGCGATCTTCTACGGGGCTATTGCGTTCTTCGGTTGGCAGCAGGCGGTGCAGTCGACCCGGGTCGGTGAGTTCGCTGCCGGCGCGATCGCGTTCCCGGTGTGGCCGGCGCGCGCGGTGCTGGCCGTCGGCGCCACCCTGATGGCGTTGCAATGTGCGGCGGACTTGGTCGCGTTGCTGCCGCGTCGTCGTCGGGCCGGGTAGGCCACAGCGCGCTGCCGATGGACCCGCTGTGGATCGGCTTCGGCAGTGCCGCGCTGCTCGTCCTGGCACTGCTGTTGGGTGTGCCGGTGGCGCCGGCCATGGGACTGATCGGCATCGGCGGCATGCTCGCCAGTGCCGGTTTCGCATTCACCGCGGCGCAGTTGCGCGGGCTGCCGTATGCGGTCGTCGCCAACTACGACTTCGCGGTGCTGCCGCTGTTCGTGCTGATGGGCGTGCTGGCCGAGGCATCGGGCATCACCGCGCAGCTTTTCCATGTGCTGGACCTGTGGCTGCGGCGGGTGCGCGGCGGCCTGTACCAGGCGGTGGTACTCGGGTCGGCGATCTTCGCCGCAGTTTCGGGTTCGACCATCGTCAACGCCGTGGTCTTCACGCGCATCGCCTACCCGCAGATGCTGCGCTACGGTTACGACCGGGCGCTGTCGATCGGCTGCATCGCCGCCACCGGCAGCTTCGCGGCGATGATTCCGCCGTCGATCACGATGGTGATCTACGCCATCATGACCGGGCAGTCGGTCGGTCGGCTGTTGATCGCGGGCATCGTGCCCGGCGTGCTCACGGCCGCGGTCTACTTCGTCGGCATCGCGGTGTTGATGCGACTGAAGCCATCACTCGCGCCACCGGCCGGCGCGGCGGTTGCCACGCGTGAGCGCTGGCAAAAAACCGCTGCGCTGTGGCCGTTGCTGCTGCTGATCGTGCCGGTGATCGGCGGTCTGTATGCCGGGCTCTACCCGGCTTCGGCAGCGGGTGCGGTCGGCGCCTTCTGCGCTTTCGGGCTGGCGCTGGCCAAGCGCCGCGGCAGCCGCGGCTGGTTGCCGCCGGTGCTGCAGGACGCAGCGGCCATCAGTTGCACGATCTTCGCGATCCTGATCGGTGGCCTGCTGCTGTCGCGGATGCTGGTGGTGTCGGGCGTGATCGACCAGATGGTGCTCGCCATCACCAGCATCGCCTCGACCCCGCTGCGCTTCATGCTGCTGGCCTGCTTGCTGTACGGCGTGCTCGGCTGTCTGCTCGACACGACTTCGATGATGGTGGTGACGCTGCCGTTTCTGTACCCGGTGGTGGTGGCGTTGAAGATCGATCCGATCTGGTTCGGCATCGTGCTCGTCAAACTGATCGAGATTTCGGTGGTGACACCGCCGGTGGGGGTCAACCTGTTCGCGGTGCTGGGCGCCGCCGGCAAAGAAACGCAAGTCCGCGATGTGCTGCGCGGCGTGGCGCCGTTCATCGCACTGGAGTTGCTGGTGCTGGCGCTGTTGGTGGCGGTGCCGTCGCTGTCGACCTGGCTACCCGATCAGATGATGAGCTACGCACGGTGAAGGAGTCCGTCTTGCTGAAGTTCGATGTTCCCGAAGCGCTGCGATCGCAGCTGAATCTGCAACCCGATGGCGCCGGTGGCTTGCGCATCGTGTTGCCCGAGCTCGCCAACATGGCGGCCGACACGGTCGGTCGCTGGGTCGGCAGCGCGCGTCGTGATCACCCGGCCATGGTCTTCGAGCAAGCCGATGGCAAGGTCCGCAGTGCCAGCTTTGCCGAAGTCGACGACGAAGCCGCGCGGCTCGCGCAGTCCCTGCGTGGCCTCGGCGTCGGCAAAGGCGACCGGGTGGCGGTGCACACCGGGCTGCGGCCGGAAACCGGCGTGGTGCACCTGGCGCTGTACAAGCTCGGTGCCATCGCCGTCACGCTGTCGCAACTCTACGGCGTCGACACGCTGCGCCATGTGCTGGACCATTCCGAAGCCCGGCTGATCGTCACGCAGGATGCGGCGTGGCAGCCGTTTCGCGGCATCGACTTCGCACACTTGGCGCAGCGCATCGTGATCGGGGAAAGAGGTGGCGACGAGATCGCCTACGCCGACGCGATCGCCGCGCCAGCTGCGGGCTTCGTCGCCGAGTCGACCCGGGCCGACGACCCTGCACTGCTGATGTACACCTCGGGCTCGACCGGGCTGCCCAAAGGCATGCTGCACGGTCACCGCATCCTGCAGGCTTACCTGCCGAGCATCGCGTTGTTCTTCAACCTGGACTTGAACGACGACGCTGCAGTGTTCTGGTCGCCAGCCGACTGGGCCTGGGTCGGCGGCTTGCTCGACCTGTTGCTGGCGGCCTGGGCCTTCGGGCATACCGTGGTCACATCCGAAACGCGTTTCGATGCGGAGTGGGCCTTCGACTTCATGGCGCGGCAAGGTGTGACTCACACTTTTTTGACGCCGACCGCGTTGAAGCGCATGGCCGAGGTACGACACCCGCGGCAGCGCTGGCCGGCACTGAAACTGCGCGTGGTCTGCACCGGCGGCGAGGCCCTGCCGGGCCCGGTGCTAGCCTGGTGCGAAAACGAGTTGGGTGTGGTCTGCAACGAGTTCTACGGCCTGACCGAAGTCAATCATTTGATCGGCAATTGCCGCGCGCTGGCACCGACCGTTGCCGGTAGCATGGGTCTGGCCTATCCGGGTCATGGCACCACGATCGTCGATGAACACGGCACCGAGCTACCGCCGGGCGAGGTCGGCGAGATCGTCACCCGCAGCGACGACCCGACGCAGTTCCTCGGCTACTGGCGCGACCCCGAACGCACGGCGGCATTGCGGCTGGGCGCACGCTGGCTGCGCACCGGCGACCTGGGCTTTCGCGACGCGAACGGCTACTTCTGGTACCACGGCCGCGCCGACGACCTGATCAAGAGCGCGGGGTATCGGATCGGACCCGCAGAGGTCGAAGAATGCCTGCTGCGCCACCCGGCGGTGGCCGAAGCCGCGGTGCTGGGCGTGCCCGACACCGCACGCGGGCAGATCGTCAGAGCCTGCGTCCGGCTGAAAGCAGGGCAGATGTCCGGCGACGCGCTGACGCGCGAGTTGCAGCAGCATGTGAAGACGCAGTTGGCGGCGTACAAGTACCCGCGTGAGGTGATCTACGTCGACCGCTTCGAGATGACGTCCAGCGGCAAGATCGATCGCAAGCGTTTAGGGTCCAAGCTCGCTGGCGCTGCCAGATAGCGTGAACTGAAGATGTTGCCGATCGCGGCCACGTCGACGCGGCGCAGGTCCGGCGGGGTAGCGAGCGGGCGGTTCGTGCGTCGTTTCATCAGCGCCTACGGCAGTCCGCGACGCGTGCCTGCGATTGGTCGCAACCCGCTGGCGGGGGTGGCGCAGGACAGCGACAGTGGCGGCTTCAGTCACCGCCTCTTACGGAGCCGTCATGGGACTCTTCCAATCCGCCACCCGTCCGTTCTCGCATGTCGCCGACGCCGTGTTCATGCCTTTCAAGGCGGTGTTCGTGGTCGGCCTGTGCTGGATCATCAACGCCCTGACCTACAACGGCCACTGGTGGGTGCAGTGGGTCGCGCTCGGCATGGGCATTGCCACGGCGGTGGCGCTGGCGCGCGGCATCAAGGCGTTGCTGCTGCTGGCGCTGGTGGCCTGGGTCGGTAACAAGCTCTACCGCCGCTACGGCAGCGCAGCGCGCCAACGGTTCGACGACTGGGTCGACAAAACGCAGCCCGGCGCTGCGCGGGTTCTGGACTCGCTGCGCAGGCCGCAGCAAAGCGCCGGCGACACCAGACCGCTGCAGCATTGAAGTCGACCCGCCACTCTAGCGATCGCAGGGTAAATGCGCCCCGCGTTCGAGGGGTCGAATCGCGGATTCGGCTGCATCCATCCCATGCGGGGGACGTAGGGCACAGCAGCGGCTGCATCTTTCGTGGCTGCCCCTGTTGTCGGGTCCGACAACGGGGCGTCGAGAAGCACCCGAGGAGATCCCGCCATGAACCACCCCACCCCGCGCCGGCCGTTGCTCGTCACCACCTTGACGGCGGTCTGCGCTGCCATCGCCAGCCTGGCGCTGCCGCTGGCAGCCCACGCTTCGAGCCACCGCGAAGCGCCGTCCATTGCCGGCTCGCCCCGCGTCGACGGCACCGACTTCTACATGTTCAAGAGCTACGAGGGCGTAGCGGCCGATGGCACCGGCGGCCGCGCCGGCTACGTCACGATGATCGCCAACTACCAGCCGTTGCAAGACCCCTACGGCGGCCCGAACTATTTCAAGATGGATTCGAATGCCATCTACGAAATCCACATCGACAACAACGGCGACGCCAAGGAAGACCTGACCTTCCAGTTCAAGTTCTCCAATGCCTTCAAGGCGATATCGATCCCGATCGGCAACGTCACGGTGCCGATCCCGCTGACCCAGGCCGGCACGGTCAGCGTGCCGAACGACCCCAACCTGAACGTCAACGAGAAATTCACCCTGACGCTGATTCGCGGTGACCGCCGCACCGGCAATGCGTTCGTGGTCAACAACCCGAGCGGCGGTGCGGTGTTCGACAAACCGGTCGACAACATCGGCAACAAGACGATCGCCGACTACGCGGGCTATGCCGCGCAGCATGTCTACACCGTGGCCATTCCCGGTTGTGCCATGCCCGCCCGGGTCTTCGTCGGCCAGCGCCAAGAGGCTTTCGCGGTCAACCTGGGTGTGATCTTCGACCTGGTCAACGCGCCGGTCGGCGTCATCACCGACCGCAACCTGATCAATGCGGCCGCAGCCAATTCGATTCAGGACAAGAACGTCACCTCATTGGCGCTGGAAGTCCACCAGAGCTGCCTGACGCAGGGCAGCGAAACCGTGATCGGCGGCTGGACCACGGCCAGCGTGCGCCAGAGCCAGCTTTTCAACCCGAACCCACCGAGCGGCTACGACGTTTCGTCACGCGTCGGTGGCAACTACGTGCAGGTCTCGCGCCTGGGCATGCCGCTGGTCAACGAACTCGTGATCGGCCTGCCCGACAAGGACAAGTTCAACGCCTCGGTGCCCAGCGGCGACGCCCAGTTCGCCACCTACGTCACCAACCCGACGCTGCCGGCGCTGCTCTCGGCCGTGCTGCCGATCGGCAACGCTGCACCGACCAACCT
>JALYUN010000136.1 GCA_030853725.1 Pseudomonadota bacterium
CGGTGCAGCAGCACGCTCTGGCCGCTGTGAAACGGCGGGTCGAACCAGAACCAGCGCTCGGTGCGGTCGGCCGGAAACAGTTCACTGTCCAGCACCACGTCGGCGGTCAGGAAGCGGTCCTGGAACACCTGGCCCTGCGTGTCCAGGCCGAGTTGCTGGCGAATCGGACTGCGCGCACCGTCGGCCACCACGACCCAGTCGGCGTCGATCGTGTAGCGGCCAGCAGGGCATTCGACTTCGAGCCGCGCACCGTCGCCCTGCGGTACAACGCGGACGACCTTGTGGCGCCAGCGAAGGTCGATGGCTTCGAGTTGTTGCGCTCGTTCCACCAGCAACTGTTCGACCCAGTATTGCTGCAGGTTGACCATGCCCGGGCGCCGGTGGTCGGGCTCGGGCAACAGGTTGAAGTTGAAGACCTCGCGTTCACCGTGAAAGGTGCGGCCCACGTTCCAGGTCACGCCTTTGGCAACGACCGCATCGCCGACCCCCAGGCGGTCGAAGATCTCCAGCGTGCGCTTGGCCCAGCACAGGCCGCGAGAACCCAGGCTGACGCTGTCGTCGTCGTCCAGCAGCAGCACCGGCAAGCCTTGCAACGCACCGTCGATGGCGGCGCAGAGTCCCACCGGGCCGGCACCGACCACCACCAGCGGCACGCGCCGTACCGTGTTGGCGCCGACTTCCGGCGCGGCACCGGCCGCATAGCGCGGGTAGGTGTAGGTGGCGTGCATGGCCGCGCTTCAGCGGTCTTCCAGCGCCTTCCACATCTCCACGTCGCGCTCGGCGGTCCAGATGCGCGGATCTTTGTGGGCTGTGGCTTCGTCGTAGGCCCGGGTTACATCGAACGGCATGCAGTGATCGAAGATGACCCAGTGGCCGTATTTCGGTCGCACCGCTTCGATGGTGTCGCGGTAAACCGTCTTCAGATCCTTGCCTGCCTTGGCACCGGCCTGCACGCTGGCATAGACATCGGCAATGAAAGCGCGCGTGCCGGCAAGGCCTTCGGCGACCTTGGCTTCGGTCTGCAATGCGGCACCGCGCCCCGGTACCAGTTGCGCCGGCTTCAGCGCGGCCACGTTGTCCAGGGTTTGCGGCCAGTCGCCGAAGTAGGCGTCGCCGGCGTAGGGCGTGGCGTCGAACTCGACCAGGTCCCCGCTGAACAAAATGCGTTCGGCCGGCAGCCAGACCACCGTGTCGCCCTTTGTGTGGCCGCGGCCCAGTTGCAGCAGTTGCACCTCCAGCTTGCCCAGCCACAGCGTCATCTTGCCGCTGAAGGTCAATGTCGGCCAGGTCATGCCGGGCGGCACGCTTTCGACATTGCGAAACAAGCGCGGGAAGCGACCGATTTCACTGGCCTTGTCCTGCTCGCCGCGCTCCTTGATGAGCGACAGCGTGTCTTCGCTGGCGATGATGTGCTCGGGTTCGTAGGCGCTGGCGCCCAGCACCCGCACTGCGTGGTAGTGGCTCAGCACCACGTACTTGATCGGCTTGTCGGTGACCTCGCGAATGCGGCGGATCACGTCTTGCGCCATCTGTGGCGTGGCCTGGGTGTCGATCACCATCACCGCGTCGTCGCCGATCACGATGCCGGTGTTGGGGTCGCCTTCTGCCGTGTAGGCATAAGCGTGGTCCGAGAGCTTGGTGAAGCTGACCTGCTTTTCTTCCAGGTCGGCCTGGCTGGCGAAGGCCTTCGGTTTCGGGTCTTGGTTCATGGCGTTTCCGGCTTCGGGTGTGCAGAGGCTCATCCTAGCGCCGTGCGCTTCACGCCGGCTCCCCGCCTTCCTTGCGGTTATTTAATGCGGGCGTTCCGACGAGCCTGCAAGCGGCTACGTTGCCGCCAGCAACTGCTTGCGCACGTTGTCGCCAGTCACCGTCAACCGCAAGCTCCCGCCATTCCATTCGAGCCAGTTCAGCGCCACGTAATCGTCGATGAAACCCTCACCGATCTCGGCGGCGCGGCAGGTGCGAAGCAAGCTCAACGTGGAGAGCAGACCAGCGCGAAGGGCGTCGGGGCTGCGTGCCGGTACCAGATGGGATCGAAGGGTCACAGTGGTCGTCTCCTTGGCGCACCGCTCGGACGCAACGCCTGCGGTTCACCATAGCACCAGCGGGGATGTCCGGGCGGTGATTCCGCACGCCGCGCCTCAGCGTCCGCTCAAGCCGCCGACTTGGCTGGCGACTTGTGCACGGCAACCGGCCCCGGCCCCTGGCAGGTCGGCAGCACCTGCACCAGCGAGACATTCACGCGCGCCGGCTGCTGCACGGTCCAGGCAACCGCGTCGGCGATGTCTTCGGGGGTCAGGGGATCGGTGTCGGCATAGATCGACGCGGCGCGTTCATCGTCGCCCTTGAAGCGCACATTGGAAAATTCGCTGCCGCCGACCAGTCCCGGCTCGATCAACGTGCAACGCACCGGGGTGGCGACCAGGTCGGCCAGCAGCCCGTAGCTGAAGTGCCGCACGAAAGCCTTGCTGGCGCCGTAAACGTTACCGCCCGGGTACGGCAGCTGTCCGGCGAGAGAGCCGATGTTGACGATATGGCCGCGACCCCGCGCCACCATGCCCGGCAGCAGCGCATGGGTGCAGCGCATCAGGCCGCTGACGTTGGCGTCGACCATCTGTTCCCAGTCGTCGGCCTCGGTGGCTTGCGCTGGTTCACGGCCCAGCGCCAGACCGGCGTTGTTGACCAGCAGGTCGATATCGCGCCAGCCTGCCGGCAGCGAAGCCGGCAGGCCACGCACCGCAGCCAGGTCCGTCACATCGAGCGCGAAGGGTTGCACTGCATCGGCGCCGAGCTCTTCTGCCAGTGCCTGCAGTCGGTCACTGCGGCGCGCAGTGGCCACGACGCGCCAACCGTCGGCCACCAAGCGGCGGACGATGGCGGCACCGATACCGGCGCTGGCGCCGGTGACGAGGGCGGTGCCCGTGGGTGGTGTGAGTTTCGACATGGGTGGAAGTGCCGGTAGCCGCGGGAAGCCGATCCTATCGAGTCGGCCGCCCGCAACGCCCCGAAGCCCGCTTGCAGCAAGTTACCAGACCGCCCCGAAGCGCTGCCGCAGTGCGTCGATCTGCTCATTCGACAAGGGCGCGGGCTTGGGCTCGCATCCACGCCACAGTGCCGCGGTTTCTTCCAGCTCTTCCAGCACCGCACTGGCTTCGGCCGGCGTGCGGTGCCAGACCACGGGGCCGAGCCGCTCCAGCATCACCGCGCGAATCGGCGTGCCACGCTGCTGCATCGCAACGATGCGCTGCACCACCGCTCCGGCCGCGTCCGGATGCCCGGGCAGGCGGTAGTCGATGAGCGGTACATGCCCTACCTTCATCACGAAATAGGGCGTGATCGGCGGCACGATGTCGTCGTGGTGCCAGACGCCTTGCAACGTCAGCGCCACCAGGTTCGGGCTGTGGGTGTGGACGACGCAATGCGCCGCCGGTTCGGCTTCGTAGATGCGCTGGTGCAGCAGCAGCGTCTTGCTGGCGGGGTCGCCGCCGGTCTGTGTGCCGTCGGCGTCGACGCGGGCCAGCCGTTCGGGTTGCAGCGTGCCCAGGCAGGCGTCGGTGGGCGTGATCAGAAAGCCGCCGCCGTGGCCCCCTTCCTGCGGCAGGCGCACGCTGATGTTGCCGGCGCTGGCATGCACATAGCGCCGTTCGTACAGCGAACGACCGACGCGACAGATCTCGCGGCGCAGGGCGGATTCGTTCGTGCCCGCCGTCACAGTTGCTCGAAAGCGCGGGTGAAGAAACCGACCCGGCCGAAGTTGCCCGACTTCAGCGCCAGGTGCAGGTCGCGTTCGGCCGCATGGCACCAGGGCACGCCGGGGTCGATCTGCGGACCGATGCGCAACCGCGTGATACCCAACGCCTGCACGCAAGCGCCCGAAGTCTCGCCACCGGCGATCAACAACTGACCGACGCCCGCTTCGACCAGGCCCACGGCCACCTGGGCCAGGGCGTGTTCGACCCGGGCGCCCGCCTCGGCCGCGCCCAGTTGCGATTGCACGGCGCGCACCGCATCGGGTGCCGCGGTTGCATAAACCAGCACCGGCCCTTGCTGCAGGCGCGGCAGCGCGAAAGCCAGCGCGGACTGCGCCAACGCATCGGCCGAGGCCTTCAACGGGTCGACGGCAAAGGCCGCGCCGCCACCCGCAATGAATGCCGCCACCTGCCCGTTGGTTGCTGCCGAGCAACTGCCCGAGACGATGGCGCGAAGCCCGCGCGCTGGCGCCAAACGCGCCGCCTCGGCACTCGGCGCCAACCCGTGCAATGCCGGCACGCCGATCGCCAGGCCCGATCCGGCCACCACCAGCCGCAGGCCGGCAGCCGCTTGTGCCAGCACCCGCAAGTCGGCGTCGCTGATGGCGTCGGCAATCGCGAAGCGCACACCGCTTTCACGCAGCGTGTCGATGCGCTCGCGCACCACCGCCACGCCCTGCGCCACATCACGCTGCTCGATCAAACCGCAGGTCGACGCGGCCAGTTGCGCCTGCAACACCCGCACCAGATTGGCGTCGGTCATCGGCGTCAGCGGGTGCTGGCGCATCGGGCTGTCCGACAGCAACCGGTCACCCACGAACAGATGGCCTTTGTAGACGGTCCGGCCGGCTTCGGGGAAAGCCGGGGTGACGATCGCGAAGTCGGCAGCGACCGCGTCGGCCAGCGCTTCGGCCACCGGGCCGATGTTGCCGGCCGGTGTGGAGTCGAAGGTCGAGCAGACTTTGAAGTAAAGCTGCGGCGCGCCCTGCGCCTGCAGCCAGTGCGCCGCGGCCAGCGATTCCGCCACCGCCTGCGCCACGGGCGCGGTGCGCGACTTCAGTGCCACCACCACCGCGTCGGCGTCTTCGATGAACGCCATCGCAGCATCGGGCACGCCAATGCTCTGCACCACCCGCATGCCCTGCCGCACCAGGTTGTTGGCGAGGTCGGTGGCACCGGTGAAGTCGTCGGCGACGCAGCCCAGCAGCAGCGTCACTTCGCGCGCTCCTTGGGTTCCGGTAATTCGATCCCCGGGAAGATCTTGATCACCGCGCTGTCGTCCTCGCCGCCGTGCCCGCTGCCCGAAGCCATCATGAACATCTGGTGGGCCGCAGCCGCCAACGGCAGGGGCGCCTTGCTGGCCCGGCCGGCGTCCAGCACCAGCCCCAGGTCCTTGACGAAGATGTCGACCGCCGACAACGGCGTGTAGTCGCCGGCCAGCACGTGGGCCATGCGGTTCTCGAACATCCAGCTGTTGCCGGCGCTGTGGGTGATGACCTCGTACAGCGCGGCGGCGTCGACTCCGGCCCGCAGGCCGAGTGCCATGGCCTCGGCCGCAGCGGCGATGTGCACCCCCGCCAGCAACTGGTTGACGATCTTCACGGTGCTGCCGGCGCCGGCCTTGTCACCGAGCTTGTAGACCTGCGCCGCCATCGCGTCGAGCACCGGGTCGGCAACTGCATAGGCAGCCGGCTTGGCGGCCGACATGATGGTCATCTCGGCGCTGGCCGCGCGCGCCGCACCGCCGGAAATCGGCGCGTCGATGTAATGCAGGCCCAGTGCTTCCAGCTTCGACTCCAGGCCGACCGAAAACGACGGCGCCACGGTCGAGCACATCACGAACACGCTGCCAGGCTGCATCGCCGCGGCCACGCCGCCAACGCCGAACAGCACGTCTTCGGTTTGCGCCGCGTTGACCACGACCGAAACCACCACGCGGCAGCGCGTGGCCAGTTCGGCGGCGCTGGTGCAGGCGGTGCCACCTTCGCGCACGAAGCGATCGGCTACACCGGCCCGGGTGTCGAAGACCTGCAGCGTGTAGCCCTTGCGCCGCAACGAGCCGGCCATGCCGCTGCCCATGGCGCCGAGTCCGATCAGGCCCACCGAAAGGGGTTTTTGCATGGTTGAGGGTCCTTTCGAAGTGGCGACCGGCGCCATTCTCTGCGCACTGCGGCCCATCCGGCGCGGTCGATCTATCCGAGCCTCAGGCGCCGAACGTGTTTGCTCTGAACCCAGCCGCGGGTGGCCGCGTCCATCTGCACAAAATGCGGTGCACGCAAGTGGGCCTGCACCGCCGCTTCGTCGTCGTAGCGCTCGTACAGGAAGAACAGCGCCGGCTCGGCCGGGTCGCGGCAGACATCGAACTGGCGACACCCCGGCTCATCGGCCAGCGATGCCGCAGCGTTGGCGGCAATGGCTGCTGCAAACGCGGCCACCTGTTGCGCTTCGATGCGGAACTCGACCACCAACACTTCCTGCGCGTTCGCGGTCATGGTGCTCAATCCAGTTGGAGCTTGGCCTTGCGCGCCAGCGCACCAAAACGCTGGACCTCGGCGTCGGTCTGCGCCGACATCTGCTCGGGGGTGTTGCCTACCGGCTCGGCGCCCATCAACGCCAGCTGGCTGCGCACTTTCGGGTCGGCCAGCATGCGCACGACTTCGGCCTGCAGCTTGTCGACGATCGCTTTCGGTGTGCCGGCCGGCGCCATCAGACCGAACCAGGAAGCGATGTCGAAACCTGTGAGCCCGGCCTCCGACAGTGTCGGCACATCAGGCAGTGCCGACGAACGTTTCGCAGTAGCCACCGCCAGCGCGCGCAGCTTGCCGGACTGGATGTGCGGCAGACAAGAAGCCACGGTGTCGAACATCATCGTGATCTGGCCGCCCAACAGGTCGACCAGCGCCGGCGCGCTGCCTTTGTACGGCACATGCGTGATCTGGGTACCGGCCATGTCGTTGAACTGCTCACCGATCAAATGGTGCGCGGTGCCGAGGCCGGTGCTGCCGTAGGTCAGTTTGCCGGGCGCCGCCCTGGCCATCGCGATCAGCTCGGCCACGTTCTTCGCCGGGAAGCTGCTGGAGACGATCAACACGTTGGGCACCACTGCCACCACCGTCACCGGGGTCAGGTCGCGCTGCAGCTCATAGCTGCGCTTGGTGTAGACGGCCTGTGCGATAGAGTGGTGCACCGCCGCCATCAGCAGCGTGTAGCCGTCGGATGCGGCTTTGGCGACAAAGTCGGCGCCGAGTCGCAGTCCGGCACCGGGCTTGTTTTCGACCAGCACCGGCTGGCCCCAGGCCGTGCTCAGGTGCTGGGCGATCAGCCGCCCCAGTTGGTCGGTGCTGCCTCCGGGCGGCGAAGGTACGACGATCTTGATCGAACGCGTCGGCCACGCCTGGGCCCAAGCCGCGGTGCCGCGCAGGACCCACGTTCCGACGGCGGCGCCGGCGGCCAGAACGGTGCGTCGGCGCACCGGATCGAAGGGAGCTTTGCTCATCGATTGCTTTCCAATTTCAACGCAGCGCGTGCACGAGCCCCATGCTGATGGACGGCACGTAAGTCACGATCATCAATATCGTCACGCTGATGGCCATCATCGGCAGCAGCGCGCGCACCACCGATGCCATGCCGACACCGGCCAGCCGCGCGCCCACCATCAGCGTGCCGCCCACCGGCGGTGTGTACAGGCCCATCGCCAGGTTGCAGGTCATGATCAGACCCAGGTGCACCGGCTCGATCTTGAAAGCCACCGCCAGCGGCACCAGCAGCGGCGCCGCCAGAATGATGGCCGGCACCGGCTCGATGAAACAGCCGAGCGCGAGCATCGCCAGGTTCACCAGCAGCAGGAACATCCACGGCGACGTGGCGTAGTGCGTGACCAGCTCGGCGATCTGCACCGGCACCTGCTCGATCGTGATCAACCAGGCCAGGCAGGACGTGGCACCGATCACCACCATCACCACCGCACTGGTCGTGAACGATTTGAGGAACAGCGCGGGCAAGTCGCGCGGCTTCAGGTCGCGGTAGATCACCATCGAAACGAACAGGCCGTAAGCCGCTGCCACCGCGGCGGCCTCGGTGGGGGTGAAGTAGCCCGACCAGATGCCGCCCAGGATGATCACCGGCATCAGCAGCGCCGGGAAGGCCGAGACGAACGAAGCCCAGATCTCGCGGCCCGTGGCGCGCGTCTCGCCGTTGTCGCAACCCGTGCGCTTGCCGACGCGCACGCAGTCGAGCGAGAGCCCGACGGCAAACACCACCGCCGGCACCACCCCCGCAACGAACAGGTCGCGCACCGATGCACCCGAGACGAAGGCGTAGACCAGCATCGGAATCGACGGCGGCATCACGATCGCCAGCGTGCCGGCGGTGGACATCAGCGCGCCGGAGAACGCCGGGCTGTAGCCCTTGCGAATCATGGCCGGCGTCATCACTGAACCGATGGCCGCGGTGTCGGCAATGGCCGAACCCGAAACACCGCCGAAGATCAGGCACGAGGTCACGGTGGAGATGCCGAGGCCACCGGGCAGCCAGCCCAGCAATTGGGTCGCGAAGCGCACGATGCGCAGCCCCACGCCGCCACGCGAGAGGATTTCGCCGGCCAGCATGAACAGCGGCACGGCGATCAGCAGGAACGATTCGACGCCGCCGATATAGCTCAGGAACACCGAGGTCAGCGGGTGCCCCAGGTCGTGCCACCAGATCATGCCGGCGGTCGACAGCAGCAGCCCGTAGACCAGCGGCAGACCCAGCAGCGTGAGCACGATGAACAGGCCGAAGACTTCGAACAAGATCATGGATGCACCACGCCGTAGCGTTCGGCCGATGTCTTGCCGCGGGCAATCTGCACCAAGTCCCAGGCAACGAAGACCATCGTGATGGCTGCCGTGACGGGCAGCGCCACGTATTGCCGGCTCATCGGCCAGCCCAGTACCGTCAGCGTGCTCAGGCTGCCGGCCTGGGTGATGCCGATGCCGTACCAGAACAGCAGCCCGAGGGTGGCGAACACCACCGCTTGCAGCACGCCGTCTGCGACCTGCCGCGGCCAGCCATGCAGCCGATTGAGCAGTTCACCGATGGCCATGTGCGCACCGCGGCGTGTGGCCGCTGCACCCCCCAGGAACGTCACCCAGACCATCAGCAGTTCACAGAACTCGGTGGTCCAGGCGATGTCGCCGTCGAACAGGTTGTGGACGATGACGTTGGCGAACACCAACGTGGCCATCACCATGCCGATCAGCAACACACTCCAGTCGACGGCACGGCCGAGCCACGCAATCGGCCACGGCACCGGCGGGTCCGGAGGGAGCAGCGGCAGGCTGCCTGCAGTGACCTCGGCCATGGTGTTCACTTCGCCGGTAGCGCGGCGCGAACGACGTCGGCATCGGCAACGAACTGGTCCACGTCGGCGCCGTACTTCTCGCGCGCCTTGTCGTAGACGCCCTTGACTGCGTCGCGGAACGGGCCCAGCGGCGGCCGCGCGATCTTCGCGCCCTTGGCCTGCATCTCGGCCAACTGGCGGTCGTCGTTGGCCTTGATCTCGTTGCGGCTCCAGGTCGCCGATTCCTTGGCGGCCTTGGTC